>CAYHEJ010000051.1:0-6136 GCA_964355625.1 uncultured Gammaproteobacteria bacterium | reverse complement strand
TAGAATAGGGGTCTCCAAAACCTCTGATCGTGGTTCGACTCCACGTGGCCCTGCAGCAACTTATGAAAAAAGTTATTTTGTTTATTCTTCTTTTAGCACTTATCGCCTTCTTTTGGCTTAAAACTAGACCGTCGTTTATTCCAATTATTTATACTCTTGATAACGCAGAAGGCGCATGTTCGTCATCATCTCAATGCAAATGGGCAGGTGAAGGTTGCGGAGGAGGTCACGGTTTGTGCACCAATAACCCCACTAAATATGAGGGCAGGATGTCAACCTGCGATATCAACATGAAATTTCCAGCTAATCGGGGATATACCTGCGAATGTATCCGTTCACTTGGTAAATGCGGATGGGTGAAATAGAAGTTGTATATATGGTTTACCAAGCTCTTCAGATTTATGAGCAAAAACATCTATTCACACATAAGAAAAATATCCACGAATGATTTTATTAACATTTGCCTAACAATTCCACCTGAATCGAAAAAAAATACTTTTTATATATGAACTCCCACTCTATTCTCCAACAATTAACGAGACAATATCCCAGCCGGACGATTATCAAAAATAATGACAAAAACCCAACTGAAATAATTTGTGAAATTGAGCCGACGAATCAACACAAAGAGTACAGTGTCGCCATAACAATCATCGATCAATCAGTCCCCCATTATCATAAAAAGTCGACGGAAACGTATGAAGTATTGAAAGGAAATTTAATCGTGACCATTGATGGAATTACTCATTCGCTAAACGCAGGTGATTCCTTCGTGATACGACCAAACTCTGTCCATTGGGCAACAGGACACGAAACATGGGCAAAAGTTTCCTCGAAACCCGGCTGGACTCAAACCGACCATTTTACTATACTATCGGTATGATCGTCACCTCCTCAACACCATTTACGCCTGAACAAATAGCGCATGTTAAAGAGCGATTTGGGGTATATGTAAAAACCGTCATAGATATTAAAAAAAAAGCTTGCAGTGCTGGTATGGATCGGCATTTTGAGGGAGAAAAAATTCTTCTTGAGTCTGGTTCACATCAATCAGATATTTGGGGAGGCGGAATTGATCCGGAAACAAAAGAAATTGACTATAATTCGTTTATCAATATCCGCCCTCAGGACAATAATATGAAAAACGAAATCCAAAGCGAATCTGTGAAAAAAGTATTCACCGACATAACAACATATTTTTTCAGCATCGTCCTATGACAGAAACAAAAATGCTCATCGGATCTCTTTCAAACGACCTTTCCCGAGTGGCAAACATGATGTACAACAAATCGTCAAGCGCCGAAATATTTTTTCGAGAGATGTTCCGATGGATCAAACAATTAGATTCCTCTTCGGTAAAACCATATATTCAAACAATACTTAATGATATAAAATCACATGAAAAGCAGCCGCAGTATTCCGAAGAACGTGCCGAGACATACCTGATGTACAGCATTCTCTTGCAAAACTATAGTCTTCATATACAATAACCGGCTGGAACAAAACCGACCATAATTTGATTTAAGTTGTTATTAGAGGTAAATAGCCGTAAAATATGTCTTCCTGCCATTCACGTTATGAAAGAGGGACTACCCAAAGATTATCTACTCAGTATGATAAGCATGGCGCCGCTTTATGAAAATACCCGTGATATGGGAAATAGCGGTGAAAGAAGATGGGTTATCCGTCACGGTCAAAGCTGGCCAGTCAGAGCATTGCAAAACGGCAACTACCTTTATTGTGTTTTACCTGACGCTGAAGTTAGGATCTCTGAAAAGCCCCGTCCAATTTGCCAAATTGACCATGCAGAATTAGTGCATGGTCAAGACGTTATAGCCGCGGGACTTATTAAAATTAATCACGGTATAGTACTTACCGTTTCAAACGAAAGTGGTCATTACAACCCTGATAGCGACAGCATTGATTATGCAATCGCGGCATTTAGGTTATGGGATATCCCGATGGATGATAATTTAGTTAGAGATGACCGTTGGGCATTATTTAGATAGAATTCAATAACTATCACATGTCAAAAAAATATGATAATATTTTCCTATGCCATTTCATAAAATATCTACCATCCTCATCTGGTCGGAAAATTACAAGCGCCTCGCGGACTGGTATCAACATGCTTTTGATCTGAAAATCGCTGGAACCATCACTCATCTGAATGACACCGGTGTACGTTTTGAATTTCCCGATGGCGGTCCGTGGCTTTGGATCGGCCAACATTCGGAAGTAAAAGGCAAAAATCAGGATCCCAACCGCATCATGTTTAACATCACTGTTGATTCCGTCCAAAAATCCTATGAAGAACTAGTAAGTAAAGGAATCAAATTCTTCGCGAAACCATTTAAAGCCCCGACATTTGATAAATATTTTGCAACTCTGTATGACCTAGATGGCAACCTCCTGCAGATTGTCGGACCAAAATAACACGCCGTGATTACTACAAATAAACTCTCTGATTTGAACATTCACGAACATAGCCGGGTGTTTTTTGTCATGCCCCATCCGGATGATGAAGCCATTTTCACCGGTGGACTTTTGCATATGCTCGCTCGTAACCATATCGCTACCCGCGTCGTCACCATGACGGCCGGGGAAAAAAGCACCCTCCGCTACGGGCTTTCTCCCCGCGCAAATCTGGCCGACGTCCGGAGAACAGAACTCTCCCGCGCTTTTGCGGCACTGGGTGTTTCTCATTTTTCGATTCTCAACTTTCCTGATGGAACTCTGGAAAAACATCGTCAACAAATACAACGCGCTCTTACAAAAGAAATTCGTATTTTTAAACCCACGCATGTCGTGTCTCTGGAACCCGACGGCATATACGGGCATCCGGATCACATCGCACTAACATCTTTTATTAAAACACTCGTCAAAAAACCCACACATCTTCTGTACGCCACAGTATCGCCCAACTATGTATTGCCAAGCGCATCATGGATGGCAAAGAAAAAAATTACACCAATCTCTCCTGATATCAAATTAAATTTATCCCTGAAAGATACTATCGCAAAACTCCATGCTCTTCGCGCTCACCGGTCACAGTTTGTATCTCCGATCTACCGCTTGCCGTTTGAGTTTTCTTTTTTTCTCAAAAACGACATGCTCACGAATGAATTTTTTGCGTTTGGAAATTGAAAGTCAGAAGGACGAGCTGTATCCAGGCAACAGTGCCAAGAGGTTGAAAGCTAGCAAAAAATATCCATGCAAGAATGGCAATTACCCGCATATGATCTCGTCGCGCGAGACAGTCAAAAACGATCAGCAGTAACCATCTCATAAATACGACGAGGCCAACAATCCCGCTCCACAAGGCTACATCTACAAATACATTATGAGACCGGTCGATCATAAAATCGACAAGACGGATATTTTTTGCAGCAAAAGCCCGATCATACAGCACTTCTTCTGATTCCGCTCCGTATCCAAATACCGGACGCTTCATAAATTCTTCAAATCCAACTGTCCAATAGAGCCCGCGGTTTTCATACATTGATGGGGCTCTCGACATCGTGATCACCCGAACCATCACAACACTGCCTATACATAGAAACACTAATGCTCCCAAAATGAAACCACCCTGAAGTGCTCTATGATAATGATCCTGTAAACTTTGTATCCCGAGTCCGATAAAAATAATGAGCGATGCAGCGATTCCTGTCCGTGATCCGGTTGCCGCAATCGCTGCAGCAATAATACAAAGTGCCAATACATGAACCCAACGGGAAACATTCTTTCTCGTGGCAACCCAATAGAGACCAATCGCGAGAAATCCGGCAACCGCATTTGGTTCGCCGAATGTACCAAGCGGACGATCTGTCCAGTGCAGGCCTTTTTCCAACAAAACAAAAATGCTTTCGACGACAACACCGATTCCAACTATAGAATATAATAATTTTCTTTGAGAATTTCCAATCAGCCGGAGTGTCTCTGAAACTAAAAATAACGTGAAGAAAAACAATACACCCTGATGCCGGTAACTTCCTCCGATAAATGAATCCAGCGGATGAATACCCACGGCGCTTGCCAAACCTAATACACCAATCCAACAAAGAAACCATCTGGCGGATTTACTTATGCGAAATTTTTTCCGTTGATATATGCGGACGAGCCACGCGACAGACAAAAAAAATCCTCCAACCCACAGCCAAAAAACTTTTGGTCCTTCATACGCTCCATACAGCATGATAAACGGCAACAGTCCAATCCAACAAATAAATATTGTGTCCATATCCTTAGTATACTATTGACGCGCGTCAAACAGGACGATACTATGATAATGTGACTCATTACAATTCGTTCGTACGGTTGCTTTTTATTTTCCTTCTTATCGCTGTGCTTCCTGTTTTTATCTGGGCTATCATGACCCAACGGATAGAACTCCGCAAACGCGCATCCACAAGCGAACCTACGCAAATATGTTGGAATAGAGTGAGAGCTGCAGAAATCCTGGTCTGGCCCAATTCCTGTAAAGGAAACCCAAGGACTGATCTCGCATGCACGCAAATTCTCATGTCATTAACGAATAACGAAGTGAGTCTCTATAAAAAATGGGTTGCATTAGGAAATCCGTATATACCCGGCTGCGATATGCCAAGACCATCGTGCGTACCGATCCCAACCTGTAGAAGTATAAATTGTCCGACGTATGATTTTGATCCAAGTGTGAACTATTGCAAACCTGGTTGTTATTACAAACCGATTGTATGTGTCAAAGCACCATGCGATCCGATTCTCGTATGTCCCACCCCAACTCCGACTTGTATCCCCCGCCCGCCCTGTATGGATGCGCCTCCTGGACAACCACGCTGTCTACCTGCTATGCCTGTGAATGGAAGGTACTGCCCAATTTCTATCACTCCGACGCCAACGTGCACACCGCTTCCAAGTTGCGCAACGGAAGGAATGATGAGTCCAACTGGTGATCGCGTATTTTGCGCCGTAGATCCGCTTCCTGGCATGATCTACTGCCCGAGACCGGCGTGCACCAGAAATCGTCCAACAACCACCCTAACACCCAACCAACAAACAGGAAATCCGGGTGATATCCTTCCGTACACCTTCATGATAACAAATCAAGATACAATCGGCTGTCCAACAGCGACGTTTCAACTTACGCCACACGTAGACAGAGACTGGAAAGGGTATTCTGATTCCTCCGTTACTGTTAGCGCTGGACAAACAGTGAGATTAAGCACAAAGTTTCAATCTTCTGCTCTTGCTAGACCAGGCAATTATCCCATCACCATACTGACTCGTGATACTTCAAGCACACTTCACGATACAAATACGAGCGCGGCTTATATTATTTCCGCCCCAACGCCAACACCTACGCCTATTCCTTCACAATCCGTAGAATTCAGAGTAAAGCTTACAGGTGTGACAGGAGCACTGGCCGAAAGCGCAAAAATAGCCGTAAAATTTTCGCTCCGCGATGGATCAATCGTCCAACTATCTCAACCTCTTTCCCTCACCCATGTCGGAAGCGGAGTCTATAAAGCAACCGCGGTACTCACTAATCCATTTCCGGCAGGTACCGGATTTAGGATTTCTATAAAAGGAGAAAAACATCTTGCGGTCCGGTTCTGCCGTCAAGTTGGTCAAACCGGCCCATGCGGCGATACAGAATATATTGTCGTCCCTGCCCCAATCCCTCTTTCATATGGATTTGACCTCACCGGTATCTCTCTACCGCCTGGCGATTTGTCCCCCCAAGACGGAAGTGTGGACCAAGCTGATATCAATAGACTTACTGCCCTGATGGCAAAACTCAGCTCTACGCTGACTGCCCAAGACAAACTGACCGGTGATTTGAATTATGACGGTGCAATTAATGGATTCGATCTATTTCTCATATTGCAAACGTTACAAGTGCGATACGATGGATTCTAAACTGCCCGTTTTCATCAAAACAATAGTAGTATGCCTTTTGGCATATGCACTCCCCATGGCGCAAGCGATAGCCGCTCCGAATCTGCAGCTAAACCCCACGGGTATCACCGCGGTACAAAATAACAATTTTCAGGAAAAAATTATGATCAATGTTGATACAAATAATGTACTCAGTAGCGATGCTATCGTAAACTATGCCGGAGCAGATTTGGATGTGGTATCAGTCACATACGGA
>CAYHEJ010000050.1:0-6152 GCA_964355625.1 uncultured Gammaproteobacteria bacterium | reverse complement strand
CCCGCGATGCTCCAAAAGGGTCCGGTCGTGCAGGATACTCCTATACAGCAGGATGCGTTTTCCTATGCCAAAGCACAACATGTGCTCGGAAACATGGACGATGCAGAATGGCGGTTGTACCAAAAAATTTATAAATCTTTCGAACCGTACTTTCCCAGACCTGATCTCATTGTATTTATAGAAGCGACGATAGAATCTATTATGGGAAGGATTGAAAAACGCGGGCGGGGATATGAACAGAAGATTCCTCAGAATTACCTTGAATTATTAGATTTGTTAAACCACAAATGGTTGACAGAAAATAAAACAATTTCTGTACTTACCGTACAATCAGACGGGATAAATATCGTTCAGAGTAAAAAAGCGCAAAAAGATCTTATTGAAGCCGTAAAAAAAAGATTACATGGAAAAATTTTCTGATATTCAGGTCATTATTTGGGATGTGGATGGGACCTTGTACCATACGGGTGTTTTGTCGACCGAAGTATTTGAAGCTGCGTATAAGGCGATAGAAGAATGTACCGGCTGGCCGCGGGAAAAAACGGTTGAGGAATTTGACAAGGTGCATAAAAAAATTACATTGAGCGCCACGGAAGCGGTCGGAATTCTTTGTCATATTACGACCGGCGACGCTGCAAAAATAACAGACAAATATTTAGATCGCCTGCGGTTTATCACAAGGGACGAAAGATTAATTTCACTGTTTCAAAAACTCTCAGGGTTCAGTCATTATATTTTGGGAAACGGATCGAAAGATCAGATAGCTATTGGTCTGGACGCGCTGGGATTGGACCGGACAATTTTTAAAGAAATAGTCACGAGTGAACTGGTTGGCGTCAATAAGCCCAAAGATGGCGGATTTAAGTATATTATGGAAAAGTCCGGCAAGGCCGCCTCCTCGCATCTGATGGTCGGGGACCGCGAACTCGTGGATCTGACTCCGGCAAAGGCACTCGGCATGAAAACGTGCCTCGTCTGGGCGCTTAAACCAAGCATAGTTGCTGATATCACACTCCCCACCGTCTACGATCTTTCACAAGTTATCCTCTAAACTACCTTTAAAGGTTCAACCCTACAAGGGGAGATCAAACTGTATCGTTTATTCCTGATGAAATGGCAATTAGAACTCAAGTATGTTATACATATCACTATGGATGAACTGCAATTCCCTGATTTTGGTGGTCACAGAGAATTGAATGTACTGAATATTACAGATTTGGTCGGGCGTTGGCTGGATCAAGAAACAAATAGACAAGTAGATCATACCCGTACTCATCCCCCCCTGCTTTCAGGCGATCAACTATCCATAGGAGGTACAAACTGGACAGTATTTTTGGTAAATGATGCAACGTTTTATACAGAATGGCCTCAAGGCGAACCGCCTACAATACCCATGCTTTCTGATTTTAGCAATCATTATACGCCTTCTAGAGCAGTAGCGGTTGTATATCCAGGAGAGAATAAAAAACAGACTCATTATCTCGTATTTGGTAGAAAAGCTATCGGAAAAAAGCAATATGAATCATCGTTTCAGTTGGTGCCTGTAGATGATGAGACTCGAGCGAAGATGATTGGAAGACCTGAGGCAGATTTGATAACAAAACTTTTTGTCCGCGGACGGGAGCCCACAAAATTAGAAGAGGATACAGAGTGGCTGCAGGAATTATCAGTGCAACCAATTACGGATATTACGATTATTCATAAAAACCAAATTCCTGAACCAGAAATTACTGCTTTTACAAAACTCCGTATCGCTGTTATAGAAAGAGATCGAATGTACAAAGCCTGGAGAGAAGCCTGGAAATTTTTTCCAGGAGCCGCATTTCTTGGAGGCGCGATTGCCGCGATTCCTTCGGGAGGTTCGGAAGTAACATCATTTGGATTGATCGGGGGTAGCGCTGTTGGTCTTTCGACTGTCCTATTTCAAAAGACTCTTGAGTTTTTAAATAGAGATTTAAATAAGCTAATACGTGAACAACAGAATCGTCCTGCAATTCGTAGGCTGGCTACTCTCAAATTTTCTGATCAGGGTAAATAATAAGACCTCTTTCACAACTCCTCCTTTTTTAACGGACATCAATAGTCCATCGAGTATGTGACCCTTTAAAGGTCCCTTTAAAGGTTGAACCCTGCAAGGGATGTCAAACTACATCATTTATTCGCTTTACTTTTTTGTCCGCTTTGTCTACGATGATCCAATATGACAAAAGGCAAACTCATTGTTTTTGAAGGAACGGATGGATCTGGGAAAGGGACGCAGTTGTCTCTTTTGGTGGAAATGCTCAAAAGCCGCGGCATTCCGTACGAAACGCTCGATTTTCCCCGTTACGGTCAATCGTTATTCGGAGATTTAGCAGGCCGGATGCTTGCGGGTGATTTTGGCGGCGTGGATGCTGTGGCTGCGGAGCTTGCAGTGCTCCCGTATGCCTGTGATCGGTGGCTTATTAAAAACGACTTACTCAAATGGTTGGAAGAAGGAAAAATTGTGATTAGCAACCGCTATACTGCCTCAAGCGCCGTCTATCAAGCCGCAAAACTATCTGTAGATAAACAATATGCATTCCTCGATTGGGTATATCAACTCGAGCAGGAAGTGATTGGCCTACCCAAAGAGGATTTAGTATTATTTTTCCATGTACCGGTAGGTATCGCCGAGGAATTGGTCAATCAAAAAAGCCAACGGCCATATTTAGGAGACAAAAAAAAAGATATTTATGAAGAAAGTACTGCCATTCAGGAGGCTGTTGAGCGGTTATATTTAGAACTTGCTTCGCATAGAAGTAATTGGAAAACGATAGAATGTGTTACCGGAACGATATTGAGAACGCGTGAAGAGATACAAAAAGATATACTTGACGTTTTCACAGCAAACAGGATACTGTAGCCACATGAAAAATATCCGGTCACAGCAGGGGAGATTGACGGTAATCGCAGGCCCTATGTTTAGCGGTAAAACCGGCAAACTTGTCGCCATGGTTGATGTGTTTACCCGCATGGGACACAAAGTCCTCACCGTCAAACCGAAACTTGATAACCGCTACGGCGGTCGCGACGAAATCCATTCTCATGATCACAAAAAAACAAAAGCTATCGTCGTGGACGGTGAATCAAAAAATGCAATTATAGAAAAAATTCTTGCGTCAGGCGCAGACAAAGTGATATTTGACGAGGTGCAGTTTTTTGATAAAGACAAAGTCATGGATGTCATCCAGTTTTTGCGGGATAAAGGCATACACGTGATTGCGGCCGGACTTTTGTATGATTATCAAAGGAAACCCTTTGGTTGTACGCCGGACGTCATGGGACTTGCTGACGAGCGGCTGGAATTATTTGCGATTTGTCAAAAATGCGGAGGTCTTGCCCGACATACCGAGCGGGTCGGCGGCGGCAAAGGACAAATCGTTGTCGGGGCGGCAGACAAATACATCGCCTCATGCGAAAAATGTCATAAGATATATAAATAATTTAAAGGAGGTATCTATGGGAGAATTAGATCCAACAACAGTCGTCGGATCAAGCGGTAATGAATATGAAAATATAGAAGTTCCGGATCCAGACAAGGGTGGAACAACAGGTAGTATTGAACCAAACGAGGGTTATGTTCAAGGTGAGCAGGGTGAATAAACATGCCAACAAAAATTTCCGCAACAGCTCCGATTATTGACGGGAAGCAGTATCATATCGATTGTAAAGAGGGCGATATTGCTCGCTACGTGTTGACTCCCGGCGATCCTGCGAGGGTTGGAAAAATTGCAAGTTTTTGGGATAGTGCACACGAAGTCGGGTTTCATCGGGAATACCACACGATGACAGGGAAGTATAAAGATGTGGATATCTCCTGTGTCTCGACCGGTATGGGTGCTCCGTCATATTTAATAGGAGTTGATGAAATGTCGAGGATCGGGGTGGATACATTTATTCGCGTCGGCACCTGCGGCGGCATTCAAAAAAATCAGAAACTTGGCGATTTAGTTATTTCAACAGGGGCAGTTCGGTTCGATGGCGCCAGTAAAGATTTAGTCACGATCGAATTTCCGGCGGTTGCCGATTATGAAGTGGTGATGGCGCTTATTCAAGCCGCTGAGGAGCTGAAATTTACATACCAGGTAGGTATTACCGCATCGTTTGATACGTTTTATACGGGTCAGGGAAGGCCTGCCTTACATAATTATCTACCGAGTTTCAAAAAGCAGGTACTTGAAGATATGCAGATAGCCAATGTGCAGAATTTTGAGATGGAAGTGAGTTCTCTTTTTACATTTACCAATATTTTTGGAAAACGGGGAGGAGCAGTCTGTGTCATTATTGCCAATCGCGTGACGGATGAATTTGAAATCAAAGAAGAATACGAAAAACGTGCGGGTTTGGTGGCGTCACTCGCCGTCACGATTCTCGCCGGCTGGGACGAAAAGAAAAAGAAAGCAGGGAAGAAATATTTATACCCCTTTCTTCTACGATGAAAACTACTATTTATCTTGTCCGGCATGGGGATGTACATAATCCCCAACAAATTCTGTATGAACGATTACCCGGATATCGTTTGAGTGAGTTGGGTAAAAAACAAGCACATGATTTGGGCAAATTTCTTGGGAAAAAAAGGATCGCTGCGTTGTATGCAAGCCCTTTAGAGCGTACTGTCGAAACTGCAGGAATTGTTGCTTCTTATCTTAACGGGCTTACTATAGTTCAGGATGACCGGCTTATCGAGGTATCTACGGTTGCCAGAGGCCGGAAACTTGTTGACTTGGCAGCAGAACGTTGGGATTTTTATCGTCCTGTCTATACTGATCAGGGAGGTGAAACACTGCAGGATATTTGGAAAAGAATGCAGAAATCTATCGGCGACATAGTTCGAAAGCATTCCGGTCAGGAGGTTGTCGTTGTGTCCCACGGAGATCCGATCATGATAAGTATGATTAAACATAAAGGAAAACGGTTGACGGTGAGTGCCATCCGCGGCGAAGGGTATGTTCAGACTGCAAAAGGGTTTATACTGGTATTTGAGGAATCTCGGGCTATAGAAATAAAAACACTATGACAGATTTCGTTGATTTACACCTCCACTTAGGTTCCTCTTCCACGCCGCATTTTTTATGGGAACTGGCTCACGAACAGGGAATACGGCTTTCGCAAAAAGACTACTGGTCCTTCATCAGTTCCATTACAATTAAAGAGCAGACCACATACGACAACTACCTTCATTTTTTTGATCTTACTGAACTCATTCAATCTTCCACGTTTGCCATAGAGCGCTCGACGCATGAGGCTATAAGCCGGTCATATCGCACGGGAAATATCAAGACGATTGAAGTACGGTTTAATCCCATGCTCCGCAATAAAGGCGGAGAACAGGACCTCGACAAGATTATTTTCGGCGCGATTGTCGGGATGAAGCACGCCTGTCTCGAGTATCCGGTCAAAGCAGGGCTCATCCTTATGATGGATCGGCGTTTTTCCAAAGAGCAAAACGAGATCATTGCCGCAAAGGCTGCGAAATTTACTTCTGAAGGTGTAGTAGGACTGGATGTTGCAGGCCCTCTTAACGAAAACTTTCACATACAAGACTTGGTTGATGCGGTACATACGGCCCGGAAAGCCGGAGTAAAAATTACGATTCATACCGGAGAGGTGACGACCGCATCAGAAATGTGGGAAGTCGTTACATTGTTACAACCTGACCGCATTGGGCATGGAATCCGTTGTGTCGACGATCCAAAGCTCATGGATTATTTGAGGGAGCACAACATTGTCCTGGAAGTATGTCCAACGTCAAATTTGCAAACGAGCGCTGTTAAAACGTGGGACGAGATGGGCACCATTATAGAGACATTGAAAAAATATCAGGTTCCCTTTACGATAAATTCCGACGGGCCGGAATTATTAGGGATAAATGTGAAGGAAGAATTTGAACGATTAATTGCCAAGGGTATCTTGACTGAAGAAGACGTCGTTACGTGTACAGAAATTGCCAAAAAGGCTACATTTATCAAATATGCATAACAACAGTATCATGGAAGGATTGACGTTTGATGATGTCCTCCTTCTGCCGGGCTATAGCGATTTTAAAAGACAAGATGTAGTACTCGATACAGTTCTTCACCCTAAAATCATTTTAAAGCTTCCGGTTATTTCTTCCCCAATGGATACCATTT
>CAYHEJ010000049.1:0-6208 GCA_964355625.1 uncultured Gammaproteobacteria bacterium | reverse complement strand
TATTTCAGTTTCGCTAATTGCTCGGGATCTTGGCTTTTCCAGTAGGTGACAGCGTTGGTACCGATATCAGTTTTCTGTGCTCCGAGGGAATGGGTTGCAAGAGCATTAAGTCCAAGAGAAAATCCGAGTGCATCCCGTACTTTTTGCATGATGTCAAAATGAGGAAGTTTAGCAAATGTCGGAGGAGCGTGATGGATTAGTGCCGGTACGTCAAATTTCATGCTATTAAATCCGATGATCCGTTTGGCATTGGCAAAATGTTGCCACATTCCGGCCAGTTCGTTTTCCCAGAAACTATACATATGGCCTGATAGTTCTTTTTGTGCATCATCGACCTGACGTACATAAACCGACACGATCGATATTCCCAAATCCGCAGGATCATTTGTTGAAATTTCGCTGAATAGTTTTTGTGTTTCGCAATCGAATATTGCTTCAGAAATCATATAAGTATACGTGCTACGGATAGATAACTACCATCGTCCCGATGTCCGCAAATTGGTAGACTTCCCGTGCGCTTCCTACACCAAGGGCGACACAGCCGCCGGTATTTGGGCTCCCGATAGAGTCACCTGGCCGCTGCATTTTTTTGTCGCCTGCAAGTGTATAGGGTAGTTCGTGAATGCCGAAATATGCGCCCAGACTCTCGCTGTATTTAAACCCCATCCAATACGGCATCCAGACATTGTATATATTGGAATATCCTAAGCCAACTTTGTTGAGAATTTTAAATTCTCCGGTCGGCGTGGGGTACTCAAGTCCTGTTGATACGCGGTATGTTTTTATCAGTTTTCCGTTTTTAAAAAGATACATTTTTTGTTGGGATATATCTACCTCTATGTATTTTGCCGCGTTTGTGCCCGTAGTATTTGGTCCACTGTCGAGGACTACTGAAATAGCCTCAATCGCGTGACCCGCAAACCTACCTCTCAGTACATCTTGTACATCTTCCAGTACCTTGGGAGTGACGACATTGTCGCGGGGGAGAAATCCGAGCTTGTGTACGTGATCGTTGATGAGACGGCGTACGACATCTTCGTGTAACCCTATGGCGACGGATGTTGGGTCCTGGGTCAACTGTACGTCTATCATCTGGATGAGTTCGTTTTCGGAGAGATAAAATGATTTGATATTGCCGCTCGCGTCTACATATACGCTCAGTGGTTCTAAAAATATATTTTTGATGCGTTCTCCGGTATTGGCTATGACCGACGCCCGTTCATTTTGAATTTTTATGAGCTGTGGATACAATGGAGTGGATGTATTGTTTCCCACCCGCGAAGTCAAAAGAGTCTTGAGCGATGATTCATCAATCCGGTATTTTTCTTCATTTTCCATATAGAGGAGCGTTTTGGCTGATTGGTCAAAGACAATATCATCAGGCTGCTCGGTAAAATCATAAACAGACTCTCTAATAAATGTGTTGAAATCCTGAGTAAATACCAGCGGGATATCGATTGACCTGGAGGTAAATAAGGATGTGACGAGCGCCATAATATTACGCGGAAAAGACTCCGTATTTGGAGCGAAAATGCGGGATTTCAACTGATTCGCATCTATCACCACACCCAGATCTGAGAGTGAATAGGTATAGGACCGAAGCTGTACATGCAACTCGTAAGGTTTATGGACGAGCTCGTCGATGTAAACATCAATATCGCGTGCAGTTTTTCCTGAAATGTTTTTTACCCCGAGATACGTGTGGGGATATACCCAGAAATTTGCATAGAGTTGCAATAAGAAACAGCTATTCAAAAGAAGCGTGATTCCAACGATGAGTTTTATCCGTTTACGAAGTTTATTGAAGCGTTTTACCACACATCTAGGATAACAGATAAACGTATCTCTTGTTTGTGCGGGCATTCTTTCGTATACTTCAGCCATGATTCTCTCTGACCGTGATATTAAAAAGGCACTTGCTAGCGGACGGATTAGCATACAGCCGAAGCCGGATATCAAAACTCAGCTTGGTTCCTGCAACGTTGATTTACAGCTCAGTACCATCTATCGGGTATTTAATCATAGTCGTACGCCATATATTGATCCGCAAAATCCTCAGACTCTTGTCGAGCTTACGACGGAAATTGTTATCAAAAAAGGTGAGTCTTTTACGCTCCACCCGGGTGAGTTTATTTTGGCAATGACGAAAGAATGCATTAAGATGCCTGATGATCTTATGGGGCGGCTGGAAGGACGCTCTTCTATCGGCAGACTTGGCGTTGTGGTTCATTCGACAGCCGCGACAATTGATCCGGGGTTCCGTGGAAATATTACGCTCGAGCTGGCCAACATGGGGCGTATTCCGGTCCTGTTATATCCCGGCATGCGGATTTGTTCGCTATCTTTTGAAGAGCTTACGTCGCCTGCGGAAATTCCGTATTACAAAAAGAAAAGTGCAAAGTACGCCGGACAGAAAAAACCGGAATCAAGTAAAATCGCAGAAGAAAAATAATATAAATTTGATATTATGTACACTATGTGATAGTGTACATAATGCTATGAACCTCATCACTGTTGATATTGCTGGATTTCGCGGGAAACTGTCCGATTATCTGACTCTCGTTTCTATGGGTAAAGCGGTTGTATCCGTCGTGAATGGGAAAAGCGGAAAGGAAGTTGCCAGGCTCGTATCATCAGTGAGTTCGACCGAGGATATAGATGCTCGAATGCGTGAGCTCAAATCTCTCTATGGTTTCGCATCAAAAACTTCAAGTGTGTCACGGGATAAATTTCGTAAGATGAGTATAGATGAAATAAAGAGACTGCAAAAAGACCTAGTGATATGATTATTGTTGTTGATACAAATATTCTCATAGAATTTTCCCGCGGTAGACTTCGAAATTCGGATCAATCAATTTTTATGCGGTTAGTTAAATACTCAAGGGTGCATGGTCATCGTCTAGTTGTTCCCTCTATTTCAATATTTGAATTTTTTTCCGGTAGCGAGATGAATAACGAATTGAATCGTCAAAATGCAGCCAGAATGTTGGTAGATGTAACTATTGTTGACATGACGCAGATTATTGCAGAACTGGCAGCATCTTTATTTCGTAAACATAAAGCGACGATTGGTATCGTAGATTATATGCTTGCGGCAACTGCAATTTCTTTAGATGCAGAACTTGTTACACTCAATATGAAGCATTTTCAGTTGTTGGAGGAGGTGCGACTTTTTGATCTGTCTCAATTATAGTTTCCACCTGTTAGGTGGAATAGCTTTGCACCTGTTGCTTATTTGCATTTTTTCTTCGAAATCGTACAATTGTTTCTATGAAACGAAAATCAACCATAGCCTTCATCGGCGATCTGACGGTAGACCGGTATGTGAATCGGGGAGATATTAAGTTGGGCGGCGCCGCTCTTAACTCGGCAATCTGGACAAAACGACAGGGTGCGGCAACGTCAATCGTTACCGCAGTAGGAAATGATGAAGACGGAAATAGATTTTTAGAGAAACTTAAGTTAGAAGGAATTGATTTTTCCCATGTGCATGTTCTTCATGGGTCTACGTCTTCGATAGAAATATTTGTCAATTCTACTGGAGAACGGCGGTATGGTGTGTGGGATCCGGGATCGTTAGCTCAATATCATCTTAGCAAACAAGATATACGGTTTTTCAAAAAACAGGATGCAGTGAGTGTCACCGTATATCCGCAGTTTGTTCATATTTTAGATGAATTACGGTCAGTCACAAGATCACGCAGAAAAAAGCTTCTTGTGAGTATAAATTATGGAGATTTGGGGGAATTTGGAGGGAATAAAAGCGTTGTTATGGAGTATTTGGGAGTTGCAGATATGCTTGTATTCGGTTTAGATAAAGACAGAGATGAGAATCTTATTAATGACTTGCAGACACTGGCTTCCCAGGAGAAAAAGATTATTATTGTGACACTGGGGAAATTCGGATCTATTGCGTTTGTTGGTGAAACCGTTTTTGTGCAATCGGCCAGCGACGTACCTGTGGTGGATACGACAGGAGCAGGAGACGCATTTTTGGCAGGATTTTTGGTGACCTATCTTCAAACAAAAGACGTACAACAATCTCTTCGATCCGGCACGCAATTGGCTTCAAAAGTTGTCGGGCTTTTGGGCGCGTATTGACATTTGTTTCCCGATATTCTCATACTAAGATATGTTTGAACAACTCATGGGACTATTATTGCTCGGTCTTGGGATCCAATCGCCTCTCACGAGTCCAAATGTGAAAGGGGAGACTACGACCCAGGCGCAAACATTTCGGCGTGAAGTCGAGACAAAACGCAAAGGAGCGACGGATTCGTACAAGACAAAACAACAAACATTTCAAAATAAACTCAAGACAATGAAAGATCCGGCGAAAAAACTTTCACTTGAAAAACTGCAAAATAGCATAACTGAGGTGAATACTAAAAGAACCACGGTCATGACAAACATTCTCTCAAAAATGATTGATTTACTCGGCCGTGCGACTACCAAGGGTGCCCAGCTCAAAGCCGCGGGTAAAGATACAACGAGCCTTAATGTCGCTTTCAGCGCCGCCCAGACCGCTATTCAGGTGGCACAAGATGCTGTAGTAGTACAAGCGGGGAAACAATATAGTATTACCATAACTGATGAGGCACAGGTGAAAAATAATGTAGAGACTACGCGGAAATTGTTAGAAGCTGATCTGAGATCAACCAATGCGAAGGTTGTCGAAGCAAGAAAGTCGTTAAGTACGGCTTTAAAGGAATTATGAAAAAAACACCGCTTCTTATCGCTATACCCGCCATGGCAGTCGCTGTCGTTGTGGGAATAGCAGTTGTTCTCAAGATGGTAAATCCTACTGCTCCTCAAGAAGTCCAGGTACAGCCGGAGTTTCCTCAAGCAATCCAAAATAGCACTGTAGAAAAGCCTACATCCACGCTGACCACGGCAACAACGGATGATTTATCCAAGGAATTAAATACCATCGTTGATGACGGCGGACAGAGTGACCTCAATGCGCTTCAAAAAGCCGCCTCCGCCTCGGGGTTTTAAATGTACTTTTTCACTAATTCCAGTTGAAGTCTATTAGACTCTCTCGCAGCTTCTTTAATAATTTTCGTTTTTTCTTTAGATGAGTAATCAAAAAAACTTTTACCTTTTGCAGTTTTGTTTCCGAATATTTTATGGAGTATTTTCATAATTTATCCTATTCTAATGCGCTATTCAATGATTTTTGAGTATACTCTATTTTTAAGTATCTATCAACATTATCTATGTTAGACTCAGTTTTTTCAATACCCTGGTTGAAATCCTTCTTAATTAACCATAAAACCACGAGAGAGCCAAATTCCGATTTAATTCTGTTTACACAAGCTCTGGATTTAATAAATTCATCAATAAAGGTACGTTTAGGAATATTCCTACCTTCACCTGCTTCTCGAATTTTTGTAAATTTCCAAGCGATAATAGGATCTTGATACAGATAGAGTAATCCAATCTTCCGGTTGTGTTTTACGCATCTTTCAATATTACGTTTTGCGATCGCATAATTTGAGAATGTTCCGTCTAATAGAAAATCTTGATCACAATGAAAAACATGGTCTAATATTTTTTCGACTCCTAATGATGCAGCGAATTGTAATTTCCATGCGTTTTTGTGATTATAACCAGGTAACAAATCACGGATGTCATCAGCATCTATCCGGACAATCCGTCTTGATGGTTCTTTATCCTGCAGTTGCTTAATAAATCCTTTGGAAAATTCTGTTTTACCTGCACCTGGTGATCCAGCCATAAAGTAAGAGGTCGGCTTTGACACAGGTGGATACAATTCTATGCTCGCAAAACGAGTGCATAGTTCTTTACGGTGCGTTTTGACGTATTCTTGGGCTTGTTTATTAATTGCACTAGGATTCATAGACAATAGCTTGAGGCAGGTATGGCTATTTTACCGTCACGCTTTTGGCTAAATTCCTCGGCATATCAGGGTCAAACCCGCGCTCGAGAGTCAGATAATACGCCAGAAGTTGGGCTACGATGACGTTGGGTATGATCGTTGCTTCTCCCGAGTCTTTGACAGGTATATAATAATCAAACACCTCATGGGATTTATGCGAAATTCCTATGATGTATCCGCCCCGCGCTTTCATCTCCATGGCTCCTGCGAGATTTGCTCCATACGTTTCGTCGTTGGGCAGGAATGCTATGCACGGAGTGCCCTTTTCTATAAGCGCGATTACGCCGTGTTTGAGTTCACCTGCGG
>CAYHEJ010000048.1:0-6295 GCA_964355625.1 uncultured Gammaproteobacteria bacterium | reverse complement strand
CATAAGTTTTGAATAGCGTGCCTTGCTTTATCAGCGAGAGAATCATCAAGTTTGGATAACGCAGGAACCTGCCCATATTTCTGCTTGAGAGCGTTAAAAATAAGCCAATCGGCAAGAGAGGGATTTTTGGGCAAAAGCGGACCGTGAAAATATGAACCGATGGAATTTTTATATACCGCTCCTTCAAATCCGTCCTCACCATTATTTCCAAACCCCTGCTTGACTCGAGCAAACGGTTTCATCTTGGGTCCAAGATATGTCCTGCCTCCGTGATTTTCAAAACCGACAATCGTTTTTTTTGAATCTATGATTTCGGCTACAACGTTGCCAATCAATCTTTTTGCCTGATCACCTGGATGAATTGTTACAAGATCAAAAATTCCAGCCCCTGGTATATCCGCTCCTTGATACGGTCGGTAATAATGTCCGACAAACTGATATGCGGCGCAGACAAACAATCCTGGAATACCTTTTTGCACCATGGATTTGACAACCGGTCCTTTATTTCCAAGAAAATCCTCTCCGGCTAATTTCTGCTGACGGTCCTGCGCTCCGCCCATAAAGACCAAATCACATTTCTGTAATTCTTTAACTGAAGTCTCTAGTG
This sequence comes from uncultured Gammaproteobacteria bacterium, assembly GCA_964355625.1. Taxonomy (GTDB): domain Bacteria; phylum Patescibacteriota; class Microgenomatia; order UBA10105; family UBA927; genus CAYHEJ01. The sequence goes on along the minus strand of CAYHEJ010000048.1, from coordinate 5,688 downwards.
TTATTGGTGTTACGATTGTTTTGATATTTCGCCATTGGCACCGTTTCTGAAGAACGATTACATTCCCGCGATCTCCATATGTAGACATAAGATCCGGATAGAGCCAGGCAATACTAAGTTCTAAGTTCATAAAGTACTAAGTTTATAAAGTTTTAATAAGACCAGACAAGATTCTTGAAATCTCGATAGCATTATTCAATAAATTATCACAATTAGATTTTGAAATATAATGTAACTCAAATGCTAAATATATCATTGAGCGAACTTCTGCACATGATCCTTTAGCAATAAATAAAAATTTAGCAAATTCTTTATTGCCTTTTCTTTCAAAACCCTCCGCTATATTATTCATAATCGATACTGACGCTCTTTGAATTTGGTCACGAAAACCAAAATCCTTAGTACTAGAAAACAAACTGTAAATCTTAATTGTTAATTCTTTTGACTTCTGCCAAGCTATAATATCCTCAAATCTCTCAAATTTCATATGTTATATCTTTATGAACTTTACAAACTTTCTAACTTTACGAACTTATAATATCTTCTTCCCGGTGAGAATTTTCCTAACCTCCAACATTGCGGAATACGTAGCGAGAATATAAAGCGTTTCTCCCTCTTGGATTGTCTCTAAGCCCTTTGATAGTGCATTTTTTAAAACCGGTTCCACAATAAGTTTATTATGTTCGCAGTACTTTATTCGGAGCGCCATGTCGTATACACGGTCTCCGCTCACGACGACAGAACTCTCTGGTGGTATCTTTTCAAAATCCACATCCCAAATCCACGATATATCACGGCCGTCAGGGATCCGGTCATTCAAACAGAGAAGCATCACGCTTGGCTTCATATCAAGTACAGCACGAAGCGACGCGTTAAATCCAGCCGGATTTTTTGACAAAAACAATTTTATTTTTTTATCGCCAACTTTAAACTCTTCCTGCCTTCCGAAAGCAGGCGTAAATCCCACAAGAGAATTTTTGATGTGATCCATCTGAATTCCAAGAGTCTGCGCAGTCAGGACAGCTCCGAGTGTGTTGTATGTATTGTAAAGCCCGGGAAGCGGCGACTCGAAAGAACTCAGCGCAAGTTCCGGACGTTTCTCTCCGCACACGTTACAATACCAATCTCCCAGATGAGAAAAATAATATGTATAGTACAAAAGCCGTGCGCCGCAAAAAAGACAAAATATTGAATCAGTCGCATGCTCCAGTGCTATGACAGCATCAGCTTTCTCAGTTAATCCAAAGTAAACAACGCGGGCTTTACTATTTTTTCCGAGTGATGCTATGAGCGGATCATCAGCGTTTAAAACGAGTGTCGTTTCTTCTGTAAGAGTAGCTATCGATTTTTTCCATTTTTCAGCAATGACGTCCACTTCGCCGTAGCGGTCTAATTGATCGCGGAAAAGGTTAAGAATGACAATAGCTTTCGGAGTAATAAATCGAAGAACAACAGGTAGTGAATTTTCATCTACTTCAAACACGCCGTAATCATTTTGAGTAGCAGCAGAAGTTAAACACGATGAGACAAGGCCATTTAATAAATTCGCTCCGCTGTTATTATGGACAACGCTCAGCTTTTCGTGAGTCAAAATCGTTTTAAGCATGAGAGCCGTCGTCGTTTTCCCGTTCGTACCGGCAACCAAAATAATTCCTTTTGTAAATTGAGAGGAAAGAGATCGAAGGATAGACGGAGAAATCATGAGAGCCGCTTCCCCCGGCCACGTAGCCCCCGCACCTAATCTGAATGTCTTACTTATCAAGGAAACAACTTTTCCAATGATAATCGCTAAACTATCTTGAAATCTCATTTTATTTTTTTTATCGGTATTTCAAATTTTTTTGGTGTTACGACTGGAGATCCTGTTTCCTTTTCAATCTGTTTTCGCGCGGCCCGCGCGACTCCACCGCCTCTTCGTGCTACAAACCGATTTTTCACAAACGTATCGGGTACCTCTATTTTGGATATTTCTGTCGTTGAAGCTTCCGCAAGCATGGTCAGGACCAATTCCAAATTGGTCATATTATCCCGAAGGTTTTCTTTTTTTAACGTTTTTAGTTTCTTATAATCCTTTGTTCGTAAACCTGCCCACGCAAATGTTATATCGTCAGTTAATACAGCGAATTCATCATTTTTTCTTACTCCCCGTTCTGACCACTCATCGGTTAAATCTTTTCGTATTTCAATACTTTTTAATCGCAAATTTACCCATTCTGGGGTATAACCCTTTTTCACATATGTCCGAAGAGCTCGTTGAATGCCCAATTCCGGATCTTCTGCTTCTTCTACCCGTTCATACCCGACTCGTGCCAACCACAACTTAAACGGCTCTGCTTTGGGAGACGGAATCGTCTGAATAATACGAAAGATTGTTTCAGTGTCTGAAGCATCCGTCAAATATGTTTTACCATCCCGCGCCTGCATTTTCAGTTGGTTACATTTTGTAACCACCTGACTTCCCTCCTTTTTTAAGCGAAATTTGAGAACTTTCCAATAACTTTGTGGGTTTGGACTATCAGTTAAAACAGCAACAACATCAGAAACAGAAAAATACCATTTCTCCTGCGCGTCGTCCCACACACGCCGAATTTGTTTACCATCAAAAACTGTAACCTGCCGCTTGCTCATACTTTGTATTATAGATCCATTTCAAGATCAATATCGATGGGGGTGAGTCCCTGTCTCTGATAAAATTCTATTGCCTTACTATTATTGCAATAGGCGTTGACCATGAGCTTCTGATACCCACGCTCTTTACACCACCTCCGAAGCGTTACAATTAGCTGTGATCCTATTCCTTGGGAACGGTGTGACGGTGATATTCCCATTTCTACTATTTCTGCGATTTTAACATCACGATAACTTACTTTTTTCTGACCACCAACAATATGACCAACAGCAATAGTATTATCAAACGCAAAAAAAGTAACGTATGCCAGATCGGAAACCATTTTTTGGTGATGACGTATTCCTTCCTCCGAAAATGGCCAAGATAAATTTAAATGGGGATCATTCGGCGCATCACTCATAAAAACCTCGTTATTTAATTTCTGTAATATTTCCCAGTCGTTGGGAGCTGCTTTGCGGATGGTGACGTTCATACTACATTGCCCGAAGTATTTTAATCCGCTCCTCAATCGGAGGGTGAGTATCAAATAATCCGGAAAACCAGGCACCGAAGGCTTTTCCTTTGAAAGGATTTGTGATATAGAGATGAGCTGTTGCGTTTGTCGCCGCTTCCAGCACTTCTTTATCTTTACCCAGTTTCTCCAGAGCCCTGGCAAGACCTTCCGGATATCGGGTCAAATAGGCCCCGGAAGCATCTGCTAAAAATTCCCGTTTCCGTGAAACAGCAAGTTGTATACACATCGCAATAATCGGTGAAACGATTGCAAGAACAATTCCTACGATCATAAGAATTCCCTGAAGCTGGTTATTGCCATTATCACGACTTCTTCGGCCCCCTCCCCACCAAAGACTTCGCATAAACATATCAGCTAGAAAAGCTATAGTCCCGACCAATACGCCAACTATTGCCATAAGCCGTATGTCATAATTTTTCACATGAGACAGCTCGTGTGCTATCACGCCTTCCAATTCCCGCCTCTCGAGGCGTTCCAAAATGCCTGTTGTGGCACACACCACCGCATGCTGGGGATCACGTCCTGTGGCAAAGGCATTCATCGCCGTATCATCGATAACATAGAGTTTGGGCTTTGGTATTCCCGCGGCGATACATAAATTTTCCGTCACCGTATAAAAATCAAAATCCCGTTTGCGGTCAGCAGGCCGGGCGCCGCTCATCGCAAGGACCATTTTGTCGCCCCAATAATAACTAACAAGACTTGAAACCACGGAGAAAAGAACCGCAATAAACATCCACGAATTGCCGTATCCAAGAGCATTTCCCATCACGTAACCAGCGAGTACCACAAAAACCACAAACCCCGTGATAAAAACATATGATTATATGATATTCGACTGGATCTGCGAGTGGATAGACATTACGAAAAGTCTACTTTTGTTGCCTTACGTTCCGAGTCATCTACTTTAAAAAATTCTTTTACACTAAAACCAAACAGCCCCACAAGTAAATTATTCGGAAACACCTTCACTTTGAGATTGTATTCCAAGAGCTGTGTATTATAGAACTGTCGCGCATAGGCTACTTTATCTTCCGTGTCAGACAATTCTTTCTGAAGCTGTATAAACCCATCATTAGCTTTAAGCTCGGGATATGCTTCTGCGACTGCAAAAAGACTCTTGAGAGCGCCGCTTAACATATCATTGGCTTTCGCTGAATCTGCCGGAGTCCTGGCTCCCATCAGAGCACTGCGGGCTTTGGTCACTTCAGCAAAAACCGTCTTTTCATGCTTTGCATACCCTTTGACTGTCGCCACAAGATTAGGAATTAAATCGGAGCGGCGTTTAAGCTGGATATCTATCTGTCCCCATGCTTCATCTATCTGTGTGGATTCAGTGACAAGCCCGTTATACAAAGACCAAACATATAAAACTAAAAGAACAACCAGTCCGATACCGATATAAAGAGGATTCATATTATGCTGCTCCTTTCATAAGCCAAGTCTTAAAATCATTATACCCTAAGGCATTCACAATGTCATGTTTCGTGGCCCATCCGCGGCGGGCAACCGATACGCCGTAACGCATGAGCTGCATTTGATCAACGGCATGTGCATCGGTATTTATACAAAACCACACTCCTTCTTTTCTGGCTGTAAACGCTACGCTATCAGGTACATCCAATCGCGCTGGGTGCGCGTTAATCTCTAAAGCGATGCCATGTGATTTACATACGTCAAATATTTTGTCCCAATCAAGCTCTATGCCCTCCCGTTTACCTAAAAGTCGTCCGGTCGGGTGACCAAGTATGCGTACTTTCGGGTGAGCCGTCAAGGCAAAAATCACACGTTTGGTCATCTGAGCTTTCGATTGTGTAAAACTGGAGTGAATCGAAACGATCACGGCGTCAACACATTCAAATGCTTGATCCGGCAATGCAAGGTGTCCATCCGGCAGTATATCAACCTCGCACATCACAAATATCTGAATATGTTTTTTTGATTTCGTACGGTCATATACATCTTTTCGATGTTTCATTATAGAAATTATTTGCTTTTCGCTATGATTCCCGACACTTGGATTGTGATCGCTAAACCCGACATATTCATATCCCAACCGTACCGCCTCATCAAGATATTCTTCTATTTTGTTTGCGCCCACATCATGGGATGATTCCAAGTTATAATTTGAATGCACATGCAAATCACCACGAATATCCTTCAAATCTACAAGGTCCGGCAAAACCCCGCGTTTGGCGGCATCTATTTCACCTCTATCCTCCCGTAGTTCCGGTGGTATCCATGGTAAACGTAAAGCCTCGTACAGTGCTTCCTCAGTGTCAAATTTTGCCAGTTTTTTCGTTTTGAGATCTTTAATACCGTATTCATTCAGAGACAAACCGTCTTCCAAAGCCAAAGACCGGAGCTTAATGTTGTGATTCTTGCTCCCGGTAAAATACTGCAGCATGGCTCCATACGCCTGAGGTGTTTGCACACGTAAATCGACCTGACGGCCATTGGGAAGAAGAAGCGACGCTCCGCTAGGCCCTTGCTCTATCAATTTCTGATGAGGATAGCTGACAAATTTTGTAAGTAGATCGGAAGA
>CAYHEJ010000047.1:0-6304 GCA_964355625.1 uncultured Gammaproteobacteria bacterium | reverse complement strand
GCCCGTATGAGCCCTCAGCTCCGGAGTGAGGCGGTGTCTCCGATCCTCAATAAAGTCGGGCAGTTTTTATCGTCCCAGACGATCCGCGCGATCGTCGGAAGTCCCACCTCCACTGTCGATCTGGAAGACATGATGAATCAGGGGAAAATTGTCTTGGTCAATTTGTCGCAGGGGAAACTGGGAGAGGACAGCAGTGCCCTTCTGGGAGCGATGATTATTACTAAAATTCAACTTGCAGCTATGAACAGAGTGTATGTGGCAGAAAGCGAAAGGCGGGATTTTTATCTCTATGTCGATGAGTTTCAGAATTTTGCAACGACGTCCTTCATCAAAATTCTTTCTGAAGCGCGTAAATACCGGCTGGATCTGTCTCTTGCCAACCAGTACATCGGCCAGATTGATGAGGACGTGCAAAAGGCGATATTCGGAAACGCCGGATCCATCGTTTCTTTTAGTGTTGGAGCAACCGACGCGCGGATTCTTTCAAAAGAATTTGGTCTCCGGTATACAGAAGAAGAATTAGTGGGGTTGGGGAACTACGAAGCTGTCGTAAAACTCGCGATTGATAATCAGACGACCAGCCCCTTTTCAGCTAAAACTCTCCCGCTCCCGCACAGCCGCAATCAAAATAGAGAAAAAGTGATCCGTTCGTCGAGAGAACGATACGCTAAAAGAATAAGCAATAACCAATAAGCGAATAAGGAATAAGCAATGGAAAAACAGAATCAAGACATTCATGAAAGAATATACCAATATATTTTTAGCGTATTGCAACTTCTAAAAAAAATTCCCAGATCGTATGAAAACGATGTTGTTATTGGACAATTAATTAGATCAATTACATCAGTTGGTGCCAATGATCAAGAAGCAGATGGATCGTTTACTAAAGCAGATTTTATCCATTGTTATACAATTGCGCGTAAGGAGATGAAAGAATCGTTGTACTGGCTTCGTTTGTTGGGCGATTGTAATATAAAATTTAAGCAAGAAATTAGTGAACTATTACAAGAAGGCGATGAAATTATGAGAATAATTACTGTTATTATTTTAAATACAAAGAAGAAAATATGATGGTATATTCATTGCTTATTGCTTATTGATCATTCGCTTATTGCTTATTATATGAACATATCGTTGCTCGGCGGCGCATTTAATCCTCCCCACTTGGGACATCTGATGATCGTCCAGCAGGTATTGGATTTTACAAAGACGGAGGAGGTATGGTTCCTGCCAAGTTATCACCAGAGTCCGCCCAAGCCGGTTGCATCGCCCGAGGACCGTCTTTTTATGACGAATCTACTGGAGTTGCCCCGTACAAAAGTTTCAACGATTGAGTTTGATAACGAGCTTGATGGCGAGACGGTACACATACTGCCATTTTTACCAAAAGAACACACATATTCTTTCATTATTGGCTCGGATCAGCTGCCAACATTTCACTTGTGGTTGGACTTCCAAAAACTATTACACGCAATGCCATTTTTCGTTTTTCCGAGATATGGGTACCCCAACGAACCACTGTATGAAGGGATGAAAGTGATTTCAGATGAGTTATTAGTTGGAAGCAATATCTCATCGACAAAAATTCGGGATCGGATTGCCCGCAACCTTCCGATTGACCAATTCGTGCCGCAAAAGGTTGCGGAATACATCAACAGCCATAGTTTATATAAAATAATTTAATCCATCTTGTCATCAACTTGACATACCAGAATATTTTTGGTAGGCTTGTATCATATGCAACCGTTTATTTTTCCACAAACCATATCTGCTCGTGATATCCAGCGGGGATATAAAAAGGTGTTTGATCGGGTTAAAAAAACCAAACGACCTATCATTGTCATGGCAAACAATCAGCCGCAAGCTGCTATTGTGAGCGTCCAGACGCTTGAAAAATACACTCAGCTCGAACAGGAGCAGGAATTTTGGAATTCTGTTGAAGAAATACGCACCGCAAACACCGATAGAAGCCCGGATGAGGTCTATGAAGATGTAACAAAAATTGTGGGACAGATTCGTCGGGAGCGATATGAAAAAACTCGCGATAACGCTTGATACCAATGTTTTAGTGAGCGGCATAATTCTTTCCCACGGCAATCCATCTTCGATACTTGCACTTTGGAAGAAAGGCGTCTTTACCTTTGTTTTGTCTTCAGAGATTTTGGAAGAATTGACAGAAACGCTTCAACGATTAAAAATAGCAAAACGATATGATATTTCTTTTGAGCGAATAAAAAACATCACGAAGCTTCTTGAAAAAAAGAGTCGTATTGTTCCAACCTCTCCAATATCTTCCGCAATCCCACTTCGAGATCAAAAAGACGCCGTTATTTTGGGAACTGCTTTATCTGGACAGGCAGATTATCTGGTGACAGGGGATAAAGACTTGTTGGTTCTTCACGGGGATTCGCATATAGGAAATCTTTACATCGTCACCCCAAAACAATTTCTTGATAGTATGCAAAGAGTACACACTTAATAGTCGCAGGTGAGGCGGGGCTAGTCCACCTGGGTGGTGGCGGAAAGGCGAATTCAAGTATTGATAGGTACTTAAAAAGGTATATAATAGGTACATATGAATACAACTACTGCTTCAAAAACTGATTTTATAAAATTTAACGTATCGCCGGATTTTAAACTCATCGCAGAAAAGAAAGCAAAAGAGTATGGCATGACGCTTTCCGAGCTTGGGAGGATGTTGTTTGGTTCAATTATTACAGGAATTGCACACCCGAAATCTGAATTTTCAGAAAAATTTCTTGCAATGGCAGACGATGCAAGAAGAAATTATAACGATGGAAAAGGAAAAACATTTGATGATGTGGAAGAGGCAATAAAGTTTTTACATTTGCAATAATTAATATGCCCCGAGTAAATTTTCGTGCTTCGTATATACATGCATATAAAAATTTTACGAAGAGAAATTCAAAGAGAATAAAAGTGATTGATGAAGCCCTGCGTCAATTTGCTAAAAATCCAAAACACCCATCATTTCATTTGGAAAAATTATCTGGCCACGGCATTTGGGCAATACGATTAGACAGTGGGAACCGCATGTTTTTTGTCTGGAGCGATAAAGGCGACACTGCAGTATTTTTCCATATTGGTTCCCACGATTCCTATAAAACGATGAAATAAATAGAAGGTGTCAAGCCCTGCCCGCAACGCGTGAGCAGGTTTGTTTGCGATGGCGGGTTGGGTAGTACATATGGAAGATGGTCAATATGGCTATAATTTTGCAAACTACCAAATAAATAGGTATACTACATGTATATGAAACAACGCATTATTGTTGATCCACATATTCTTGGAGGAAAACCGGTTATTTCGGGTACCCGAATACCAGTGGATTTGGTATTGGAAAAACTGGCACATTCCGTTGACCTGAATGGATTACTTCATGATTATCCAAGACTGACAAAAGCTGATATTCAAGCAGTTCTTTTTTATGCGCGCGATATGGTGAAAACCGAAGACATTTATCCCGTTGCATGAAATTCCTCATCGATGAATCAGTAGAATATTCAATAGTCATGTATCTCCGTCAAGAAAAACACGATGTTATCGCCGTGTGCGAGGAGTCATCTGGCATCCGCGATGAAGATGTATTACGACGTGCAGTAATAGATCAGCGTGTTCTCATCACCAATGACAAAGATTTTGGCATGCTCATTTATTTTCGGCGCATGAAACATCATGGTGTTGTTTTACTTCGATTGTCTGATGCGGATATCTTGTTAAAGATAAAAAGATTACATTTTCTTCTGGAACAACATGGTGAAAAATTAGAAACACACTTTGTTGTTGTGGAGCAGGATAGTATCCGCATAAGGAAATTGGTCGAATAAAGGATAAGCTAGTCCGCCAGGCGGCGAATGATAGATTATCTCCTTGTGTGATGACATATATGGGATGATAGAGTAAAATAAAGAGAATTATATATGGGAGCCAAAGAAATGGAAGGAGCGTTCGAAGCGCTCAAACAATTATTCAAAGGAGCCGCTGAGGGAAAACCTCCTGCGGCCGTTCCCGCTGAAAATCCGAGGGTCGCCTCAACAGAGAGCAAAGGAAAGAAAGCCGGTGTTGCGGCTGAAAAAAAGTTTCCACCCCAAAAGATAAACCAGAATTACCCAAAGACACTGAGCTTGTTCGGAAAGCTATTATTCAGGTAGGACAAGAGGCGGGTCATCTACTTTCTCCTGGAGAGAAAATGAATGTTCTTGTGTCGGACGATTTTCGCGCTACCATCGGAATTGAGAGTAAAAGTTTATTAGGAGGTATTAGCCGATTAGGCCACGAAATAGATAGGAATACACCAACTGCAAAGCAATGGGAAAATGTGCGAAGCATCCTGAATGGCATGCCTCAAATGTCAAGTTTGTCTGAGCAGGATCAAATGGTTTTGCGGGAAGTTCGGCAAGCCGCGGGTGAGTATTACTACCGCAATAGCTCAACTTTTTTGAGAGCACGAGTTCTTCTTGAGGCAGATCCTAATCATCCGCTATTTGAAGGGGTTCAAGAACGGATGACTCGGGATGATAAAGCAATCCTGTATGACGCCCGTAGCGTGCACGAAGAAGGTTCGCTTGAGTGGGCAAAGGATATTTCACAACAGGTATTAGAAGGTGAGAGGCAAGTGCCTGATCTTTCCGTCACAGTTACTCCTGAGGTAGTGCAGGAAAAAATTACGACAGTGACGGCTGCAGATACGTCATTTTCCTGGCTTGTTGAGCCAGGTCAAGTGGTCCAAGGCGAACTTGCTGCTCAGGCTGTGTACGACATTGTGACGGCGGGTGACCCCGTCAATAACCGCGAATTTCTTTTCGTCAAAGGCGCTCAATTGAAATATGCAGAAAGTGCCGCAAAAACTCCGGCGGAAAAGGCCGAAATACGGGAAATCCGAAACAAGATTCTTGTGAAGGTGAGAGAGTTATATGGTGTAAACAAAATTGATTCTTTGACCGCTGATCAGAAACTTCTACTTAAAGACTTTACCTATCATCTATCCGGGCCTGATGCAATCAAGCCTTCTTCGGAGGAAGGTTCAGGCGGCGGCGTGGGAGGTTTTGGGGCAACACCAGGGGGTGGATTGAGTTCGAAAATTTGGGATCGTGTTACGTCCAGTGGTAATGCAAAACTCGATCAATTATTACAAGAGATTCAGAATGATATTGATAACGATCCATATAATGCACATAGTCCACGGTATCTTACTTTTGCTAAAGCCAGGCTGACGCCATTCGACAGAGCCATTCTTGATCTCGTGGGTAGTCCAGATATGAAATTAGAAGCTCTTAATAAAGAGTCTAGACGAGGAATTATTGAGTCGTGGAGCAGTATTTCCACTGAGCCAAAAACTCAGGAAATGTTCATGCTATATCCGAGGGCTGCAGTAGATGAGTATATGTCAAATATTGAAGGAACGATGGATTTTTGGGCAGAAGGGGCTTTGACGGATGCGCAAACATACGGGATTCGCCGTTTAGGTGAGTTTTTGACCAGTGGAGAGTTTCCGGAAAAGATTAAAGACTATATGGTTGCCCATCAACAGGCGATTGAAAGCATATATGGAGCTATAGATCTCAATAATCTAGAGTCGCACCCGTTTTATAAAGGTAGAGTAGATAGCCTCAAAGAAATTTCTGATGACATAAACGCGCGTACTTCAATGCAGCGGGCGTATGGTGCGAAAAAATCGGGTTTGGAATTGGAAAAGCAGCAACAGGTGGCGGGAAACTCTGGTGATAAAGGACTGCTTCGAATAAAGACTCAGCACGGAGGAGTAAATCACGCAGCTTATCAATTTTATAATACAACATTACGTCATTTCCAGCAGAATTTTCATACCGGTCTTGATGATCGGGTAACCGGTGAGGAACTTAATTTGGCGAGGATATTGACCGAGAAGTTTATTTTAAAATATAAAGGCATTTTGGATCCAGTATTTAAGGCTTCACTTGAGCCGGAAGTGGACATTCCAGAAGCACCAAAAATACCTCGTGAACTTAATGAAAAAATAGCCAAGCGGATTGCCCGCGAAGTTTCAATATTAAGTTCAGTAACCGGTGAAGAAGAAAGCGCCATTTGGGGTGGACAAAGCCCTGCGGAGAACGACGGGCAAATGATGAAGCCAAAAGGGTTTTCTGCGACAACAGGGACAGAAATAGGTTTACGAGGACGAGCGTGGTTTCGTTGGTGGGAAGAACGTTGGTAGCTTATTCAAGGATCAGCGTTGTTAAATGTGAGAACAGAGGCGGAGGAGTATGCGTGAGCGCTTGGGATTGATAAAGACTTTGACAAAATT
>CAYHEJ010000046.1:0-6516 GCA_964355625.1 uncultured Gammaproteobacteria bacterium | reverse complement strand
TAATGAGGATCCCATCCTAAGTACGAAACATTTCGAAGCTCCGGATAGAGTACATATTGCACAAGTCCAAAAAAAGAGAGTGTCGTACCAAATCCAAAAAGTCCGGCAAAAAGCATTGGAGCGGAAACTATTTTCTGAACGATGAGTAGATAAAGTCCTGCATATGCTGACCATCGGAGTAGATATAGCGCGGACTGTCCTATTTGATCGGGTTGAAAACGAGAATAATTAACAAGCAGCGATACTACTCCGACCAGAATAAAACTCACAATCGGAACAAGGAGCGCAGGACGGACAAATTTATTTTTTTTATACGTATTTATAAATCCAACAAGAAGAAGGATACATAAAACAAAATCATGAATATATATCGTTACTCCGGGAGCGATAGTCATACCCCCGAGTTGGCCTACAAGAAGGCTTAAGAAAAAAATAATTACGAGGATAGTCATAGATGACTACGATTCCATGCCTGATAAAGCTTCGCGCGCGTCAGAAACGAATGAAAACTCATCATGATAGCCGCAATAACTCCGGCAGTACCATCCAAAAACCCCATATGGTAAAAATAATTTCGAAAAAACTTCGCCGCAGGATATGCAAGTATATCAAGCCAATTTGCACGGACTTTTTGACTATACAAATACTGTGCATTGAGTGAAGAATACGTATTAATCTCTTCTAAAAATTGTGCGACGTTAGGGTGAGGGTAATGAAGAAGTGGAGATGTTAGTTGTCCTATCTCCCCTTCAACCATCCACACTTCATGAACCGGTCTCGTCCAACTTCCTGCATCTTTTTTAGCCAGACGCAGGAGTTTCACGTTCGCTGTCTCTCCGTGCTTTAATTCCCTCCCCCACATATAATCATTCCGTTTTATATAATATCCCTCACGTGCGCTGACAGCAAATTGAATTTCCTCTGCTAATTCTTTTGTAACTATTTCATCACTATCGATAAAAAGTACCCAATCTCCTTTTGCTTTCGACAGGCCAAAGTTGCGCTGAGCGGCAAAGTCGCCTGCTACACGATGGGTGAATATATCTGTTTTAAATTTCTTTGCAATCACGACCGTCTTATCAATCGATTCGTCATCGATTACAATACGCTCATCCGACCAGGAGAGACTTTCAAGAGTGGGAATAAGAGTCTGTTCACTATTATGCGTCAGAATAACTGCAGAAATCATTGATAACATTGTATCATAGGCCGTATTCATATATAACAGTATTTATGAACGAATCTGCGCTGGACCAATTATTAAATACGGTTTTACAACCTAATACTACCCTAGAACAAATTTTTGCGAGCCAGGTTGACAAAATTGCTCGAGCATGTGAATTACCAGACTTCGATACGTCAAATGTCACCAATGAACAACAAGTACAGTTAGTAGCAGTATTCAACGTTGTGGTTGAAAACGAAAAACCTGAGGAAAATCTATGTAGAAACATGGCAATCATATGTATGAGAATTGCGCCTGTTACACTGGCAGCAAACCTCTCTGGTCGGTTGAGAAGCGCGTCTATCGCGCAAAAAACTGAAGATAATTACGACGCACTAGAGAAAAGAACGAAAGTGTTAAAAACACTAGGGTTTTTAACAGAAAAAGAAATTGAGCATCTTGAACCACATGTCCCAAAGGAATATAGGGATGAGTATAATAGGTATGGGATTCAAGCACACATGATGCCTCGATTATGGGAATTACCGTATGGTACCGTGTCGCCGCGCCATTATGATGATATTTCAAGGGTCGCTAGACTTTCCCCAGACGAACAACATGCTCTCGGGGTTTATGATGGACAGTATGCTTATACCGCTCCAGTCAGCCTGAAAGTGATAGAGAAGGTAATAAAATCATCTGCATATAACCCACTGATGGTAAAAATTCTTGCGAATCAGCAGATATCTGTAGAAGAAGCGCTGAATTTTTTGGGGTTGGTCAGTATAGATCAATCCTATGTCTATCCTAGTACTGCTATAAAAAAAGTAGAACAAGAGAGATTAGCTTTGGAACAAGTAGCAAATGAAGTAGGCCTCCGACTGGTTATTGGAAATCATCCTGTCTTGTTAAGATGGTTGGGACTGCGTACCGCCCCGGAATGGAGAGAGGATATTGATACTTCTCCGCTTAGTGAAGAGTCCGCCCAACAAGAGTTACAGAATATTTGGCGTACCCCAGGGACACTCCAAACAGGAATATTCCTTGAACACATACCCAAAGAGGCACTGATAGCAGAATACCCACTGTTGACGGCATTTAGACAAGGAGGCGTGAAAGCACTGCGAGATATATTAGTTCCTCACGCAGACTTCCTGTATGCGCTGGCCGACCATGGTTTAGTCCATTATGACAAACCGCATTTTGTATGTTACCCGCAACAATCTTCATATGGTGACACACGCTGGGTAGTAAAAACTTACGACTTTGGCATGGTGGGGCAATTTAATCCTTCTTTTAATAAAAAACTGAATAGAATACATCTTACAATGGAAAACAGCTATCAACAACTGTTTGAGGCTATCTATAAGGCAATATTAACAGGACCTGACATTCAGAACAAACCCGCTGTCAGAAGTGTTGCTCAAGCTTGCTACGTGGAAATACAAGAGTTATTTATGAATCGGTTTAGACTAAATTCTTTTCCCAGAATAAATTTATTACAAGCACATTTTTCAATACTGGGAGCTGATGTGTTACAAATAACCCAACCTGACCAACTGATTCCGTTTTTCGAAATCTATAGAAGAGAACCGGGATTTCCAAAAGAACTCCTGACCTTATGGGAACAAACAGCCGAACAAATAAAGTCAGAAAAGGATATCTTTGAGATAGACATGATCTTCAAAGCTCGCACACGTAATATTTTGGTAACTGCTCTAATGAAGGACAAGAACAGAAGAAAATAAGAGCTATATGCAAACGAATAAAATATTTTTTCTCATCGCGCTATTGTATCTTGCCGCATTCTTCGCTCATACGCTCATTCTCAAAAAAACAGTGTATGGAGATGGTATCTATTACTATAGCTGGGTACAGTCTCTTGTTGTCGATCATGATATCCGCTTTACCGCACCCCAACCTACTACACCTTTGGGTCTCGTTGGAAATAAATATGCTGTAGGTCCTGCTATCTTATGGTCGCCATGGTTTGTATGGATCCACATACTTGCCCGAGGAACAGGTTACGAGATGGTTTACCAATTGGCAGTTGGATTTTCCAGTGTACTCTATGCCATCACCGGCTTAATACTATTGTTTATTCTTTTAAATAAATATTTCAGCAAATCTGCGAGTCTCGCCGCCATTATTGCCACAGCCGGAGCTACCAACCTCCTATTTTATGGGGCAATCGATCCGGTTAATTCCCATGCTGTTTCTTTTTTTGCCGCCGTACTTTTTCTTACTGTTCTATTTATGAAGAAACGAAACTGGTTTTTCATTGGCTGTACTCTCGGATTAATCGGACTTATCCGTTCACAGGACCTTTTGTACGGGTTACTCGTTTTGCCATATATCAAACCGCAAAACATATTTCGATTCGTTCTGGGACTATTACTCATCTTTCTTCCGCAACTTACCGTTTGGCAACTTCTCTATGGTACGTTCTGGATAAGTCCATATATAAACAATATCGAAGGATTTAATTTCACCCAACCGCACATACTCAGCGTGTTATTTTCTCTTCAAAACGGATTGGTTCTCTGGACTCCTGTCGTATTATTGGGCTTTATCGGTCTTTTTAAAAAAAACAATACGATTCATTTATTTTTCATGGCCGGAATTGTTTTTATCCAGCTGTATCTCGTTTCCAGCTGGAGCATTTGGTGGCAGGGGGCTTCCTACAGCGGACGGATGTTTGTGAGTGTTCTCCCTGTTCTCGCATTTGGAATGGCAAATTTGCTCAGCATTTTTGATAATCCCCGCTTCCGGACTACGATACTTCTCTACGCCATCACCCTTCCGTTATCAGCTATCAATGCGATGATGATCGTCTATTTTTTATTAACACATACATAGTCAGTACAATATACAAACATAAACTCAAGAGAGTAATTATTTTTCCATATATGAATGATTCCGATGTGTATAAAAATTCCACTGTATGATCCCCCGCTTTCACCCAAACTGATTTAAAAATACCTTTATAATCGGCAATGCGGTCTTTTTTTCCATCAACTAATACTTCCCAACCCGGATAGTTCACGTCCGTAAAGACTAAACGCGTATCAAAAGCGGGATGAGTCGTTATCTTGACATAATCAGGTTGATACGTAACTACAGTAACTGTAGCATTCTGACACGTGTCATCTTTTAAAAGAAAAATTCGGTCGCACGATGATTGATTTTCAGTAATCTGATCGGGAAACACTATATATTTAATTCCTAAAATATCCCGATTTTCTGAATTGAACGATAGATTCACACCTGTCGGATCAAATGCTGTACTGTCAATAAATTTTCTATATTTTTCATACACCATTGACGCATACCCATCTGCTCTGGGATACTTCTTCATTAAAACGTTTGGCTTAAGAATTTCCTGTTGCCACAGCGACTCATTGACATAGTCATATTTTGGAAATTGTTTCGCGTAAGGATAGCGGACAGCAGATGGGTCAACAAAAATTCTCTGTTGCTTCCAGTCAAAATCCTTTATGGTAACGCTGTCTACGGCATTTATTGCCGATTCGGGGACAGATAAAATGTTGTGACTGCTGAATATAAATAATTCCAATATCGTAAAACTAATAACCGCGATTCTCAAAATACTACTAAATTTTATTGCAACGATATACAGCAGGCTTATTAATACGCCGGAAAAAACTATATTAACGGAGGTAAATCTGATAATTGTATCGGGTGATCTAAGACCAAATAAGCCAAAACAAATAGCAATAAGAGCGAAATATATAAATACACTCAATAATTTTTTTACGTGTGCGAGAGAATCAATACCGAATCCGGCAATACAGGCCATTGAAATGGTGTACAGGACTAAAAATTGTTCGGGCGAACGAAAATACTTAAGCCCGGGAAGGAGATGATACAACAGCAGATAAACCGGTGAATACTCACCAAAAGACGCTAAAAACGAAATGATTGCGGTAAAAATAAAAAACAGTCTAAAGTAGTTCTTTTTCGCGGGTAGTAAGATTACTAATAAAGGAATCACTCCTATATATCCAAAAAGACTACCGTTTTGCGCCCATGCTCCAAAACTTGATAAATCTCCGATAGAATTTGGCAGAAAAAATCTAAGTAATCCCAGTGGAGGAAAAGCTCCGGACGATGCGTACGCTAAACCGGCGTTTGCACGTGATGACAAAGACGCAAATTCAATAAAGGGTATCCATTGGATAGCAGTTAATCCTGCTACGAAAGCATAGAGCAGGATTAAATACGCGAGTTTATTTTTGATTGATAGTTTCGGATATGTAGCAATGAGCAATAAGCTTACTATGAAAGTGAAATAGGTAATTTGAGGGTGTCCGGAGACGATCTGCAAACTGACACATAAAGAGGCAATAAGAAAACTTTGTATGTTTGCTTTTTGTAGGAAACAAATAATACTCCATAACACCAAAGGCATCAAAACCGCCACATGCAGCATCGAAACATTATTTGTATATGAAGCAATGGTTCCTGAAAAGATATAAACAATTGATGAGTAAAATGAAGCAATGACTGAAAGACCAATGCTTCGTGATAACAGATACGTGCCGACTATTGCAACAAAATAGGACAGAATTATTTCAATAGTTAGAGCACGAAATGGAGAAAATAATACATACACAATATTCAGGGGATACAATGTACCGAGATTTATATCGGCAAAATACGGAGAACCGGAAAAGATATATGGATTCCATAAAGGAAATCTCCCTTGTATTAATTCAGACGCGAGATATATTTTAGAAGGAACATTAACCGTTCCATTGTCACAGCAGTACAGAACTTTACCGAAAAATATCTGTTTGAAGAAAAATATACAAATAAGAACAGCAAAACTTGCCAACACTCCAACAAATATTTTTGTCTTTCGCCTATTCATTAAAAACAAGTATTGAACGACCAACGACAGTATTTATATTATTTTTTCCAAATCGAGGATCCAAATAGTATCCGCAGCTATACCAGTTGGAAACACTGATGGCTGTGATTGACGGACCGGTGCTGGTAAGATAGTTTACTTTGTGAAAAGCGCAGATTTCGTTGAATTTATAGCTTCCAAAAGGAAAGTCGCTTGAAAATCCATACGCTGCCGCATCGTCACGCCCAAAATAGGAAAAATGTATTTTCGCTGGTTTAGCAACGTCGACGTACTGCTTCAATGAAATCAAAGATTGTCCCCAATCAAGATTACTATCAGTAAATTTTTCATACAGTTTTTCCCTCGGTCCGGCAAGCTCATTTGCATACGATATAAAATGCGGATAATGAGAAAGAGAGCTCGCTACATACCACAAAAGAAAAAATAATAATACTACTTTCTGCACGTTGTTGTGCAT
>CAYHEJ010000045.1:0-6535 GCA_964355625.1 uncultured Gammaproteobacteria bacterium | reverse complement strand
TTAACTACTTTTTGGCAACTCGAATCCGGGCACACCGTGTCTACATGCACAACCGGAGAAGTTCCCGAATATATTTTGATATTCTCTTTCCACGTCTTGGATACAATCCGTTCCCGCCCGCAGCGGGTACACGGATTGTGTGATGTTGTTTGCATGTTTGAATCCTCTCATTTACCAGCGCTTCCCGCCTCGATCTCCTCCACCGCCATATCCACCTCGACCGCCGCCTCCGCCGCCATATCCACCCCGGCCTCCGCCAAATCCGCCTCGATCTCCTCCGCCGCCTCCGCCACCATATCCGCCGCCACCGCGTGGTCTATCTTCCTGAGGTTTTGCTTCAGATACGACGATTGACCGTCCGCCTAGATTGTGACCATTGAGTGTTTCAATAGCTTTTTTGGCATCTTCTTCTGAACCCATTTCCACAAATCCAAATCCTTTACCTTGTCCGGTAAACTTGTCTGTTATTAAATGTACTGATTCAACCTTACCAACAGAACCGAAAAGTTCTTCCAGTTGGTTGTTGGTTGTTTCGTAGGGTAATTTACCCACAAATAATCGTTTTGCCATATTCGTTGTCCTCCTTTCCTTCAGAGAGTTGCACACGCCTAAGGGAATAGTGCTCTCACAGCAGTATAACAGCCTGCAGACATCGACACAACGGTTAGGTTTTATGAGATAATATCCTTCATGCAGCCGATTTTTCGCATCATACAATTTACAAAAAAATACGCCCGTTGGTATATATTCATGGGTATATTTGTTGTTTTCATTTCCCTTCTTTCTTTAATTGGTCCATTTCTGACAAAACAAATTGTTGATGCGATCGTCGGACAGTTAAAAGGAGCTCCCATTGACGTCACCAACATAGGATTTATTTTAGGAGCGATTATCCTTACAGATATTACGATTACCGCACTGACCGCGTCAGGGCAATGGATCGGCGATCTCTTGGCTGTCAAGCTCCAGACATATCTTTCAAAACGGTTTTACCAGCACGTTCTCTCTCTCCACATCGGCTATTTTGACAATGAAATCACCGGGAAAATTGCAAACAAAATGTATCGCGGCATTACGTCTATCACTGATTTTATCCAAAGCATGCTCAACAACTTCCTTCCTTTTTTTCTTACAGCTATCGTTACCATCATTCTCCTTTCCTTTTATTCTCCGGTCATTGCGCTTTTGCTCGCTGCGTTATTTCCGCTCTACATTCTTATTTCCCACAACTCGAGCCGCGCGTGGATGAAATATGAAGAACAAAAAAACAGCATCATAGATATAAGCCAGGGACGGGTGTTTGAAAGTCTTGTCGGTATCCGTGTCGTCAAATCATTCGCGGCAGAAGCCGCAGAACTTTTTGCATTTCTCACAGCACGGAAAACCGTTGAAGGACTTGCAAGAAATCAAACCAAACAGTGGCACTTCTATGACTTTACCAGAAGACTAGCGCTCAACGTCATCCTGTTTGGTATTTTTAGTTACATCGTCTACTGGACATTCAAAGCCAGATATACATTGGGAGAAATGACATTTCTCCTTCAGCTTGTACAACAAGCACGGTTTCCTTTATTTGCTATGTCTTTTATATTAGGACAAATCCAGCAGGCAAGCGCAGGATCCGCTGATTACTTCAAGGTCTTAGAAACGCAAACGCAAATCCATGACCGGCCGGACGCCCACGCGCTCACAGTAAATAACTGCAAACAAAAGGCCTCATTTATCCGGTTCGACAAAGTAAATTTTATGTACGATCAGGGAAAAAATGTTTTGGATGACATTACGTTTACGATTTTCCGCGGAGAAAAATTTGCGCTGGTTGGTGAAAGTGGTCAGGGCAAGTCGACAATCGTCAATCTCCTTCTCCGCTATTACGAACCGCAACGAGGCTCTATCACCATTGGTAAGGACAATATTCATACGGTCACTCAGGCATCACTGCACGAACAAATCGCTGTCGTTTTTCAGGAATCGCTTCTTTTTTCCGGATCGATCATGGATAATATCCGTTACGGTAAACCCGATGCGACGGACGGGATGGTAGAGCGGGCCGCTACGGCGGCAAACGCTCATGAATTTATCCGCCAGCTTCCGGACGGATACAACAGTATGATCGGAGAACGCGGAGTGAAGTTGTCAGGCGGTCAGAAACAACGCATCGCTATAGCCCGGGCAATGATTAAAAATGCACCGATTATCATCCTTGACGAAGCAACCAGTTCGCTCGATTCCAAATCCGAAGTGGAAGTACAAAAAGGTTTGGAACAGCTTTTGAAAGGAAGGACCGCCATCATTATCGCCCACCGTCTCTCTACGATTGCCTCAGCAGATCACATTCTCGTACTGGCGAACGGTCGTGTCGCCCAATACGGATCACATGCCCAGTTAGTTCATGACACAAAAGGCCTGTATGCCCAGCTTGTTTCTTTACAACACAGCCTTCTCAAGGCCCCGTTAGAAGATACAAAAGAAAAACTCCAATCGTTTGATTTAGTTGGGTAAAGAAATTACCTTCAAATTGTGCTATAATAGCATTATGCATAAACCATTTTATGCAAGCGGATTCCTCTATCATATAGCGACACAGCAAATTCTCTTGCAGCAGAACGACATCAAAAGTAACCCTTTGTCTCTTTGGAGAATGTTCGGCGATTTCAGCCGGGACGGTGAAGATGCGCAAACCGCGTTCCAGCGGATTTTATTTGAACAACTCCAGATAAAACTCCCTACAAAACGGTTGCTCCCTGTATATGATTATGAGCTCAATACCCGAAAAGTTATCCATTATGTATTCTATGCGGAGGTAAAGAGGTTGTATACGTTCCCTTCAATTGATACGAAAGCGGTCTCATGGTTTACGTTTAAACAAACGACGAAATTGGCGTTTAGCGATCAGTCGAAACAGGACGTCATTATTTCAGAGCGGGTGGTAAATGCACAGGCCCGTACTATTGATCCGGTCATCCTCCCTCATCCCCCACAACGCTCAAACCTTTTTCACTAAGTTTTGCAAAAAATACTTTTATGGTTAAGAACGTCCACCTCGTCATAATCCCCGGTCTCGGGAATGAGGTACAAAAACATATCTGGGCATCCATTCTTTGGAAAGAATCCGGCATCATTCCTCATGTTTTTGATGCAAAATGGAAGATCGAAGAAAACGGATTTAGTAATAAATTAGACGAGGCTCTGGAGTTAGTCGATTCCTTGATTGCAACCAATAAAAAAATATCCATTATCGGCAACAGCGCAGGAAGTAGTCTCGCGGATAAGAACCGGAGATTGGCCCTGGTTCACCTTTGATCAGGCAACATCATCAAGTCCTTCATTTAAAGAATCTGTCCTAAAATCTGAAAAAGTAATTTTACAACTATCCGCGGTTGAAAGAAAGAAAATATTAACGCTTCGGCCGATCTTTGATGAAGTGGTCCCTCCAAGTACCGTTACAATTCAAGGAGCAACAAATCAAATTTCTCCTTCCATCGAACATGTCGTAACTATTGCCTTAAATATGACACTCTTCAGTGGCCGGATAATTAAATTTCTCTTAGACTAGAGATTATGTCTTTTTAAATCCTATCGGGTTTAATTTGACAAAGTATTCTTAAAGAATAACACAGTCACAAGTATGTTTCATTGAAAAATACTTTCTTTAATCATGAATGAATGCCTTTTAACTCCGCGCAAACATCTGTAATCTTCATGATACAAATATCATCTCTGAATTCAGGTTTAACATTATCTGGTATTATCTTAATCACTCGCTCCCCAGTCAATTTCCTATACTGCTGTGTAACATTATCTAGCCATTCAGTGATACTCATAGAACATCCATTGGTGAATAAGAATAGTGCAATATCATCCTCACATTCACGCATATTTGGGCCATCTACATACGAACTCACAGCGCAAGGCACGACTTCTCCATCATCATCTACTTGTCCCACATCATCAATAGTGACAACTTCCCAAATAACTTTTCCGTCTAATTCTCGAGGATCCGATATCTGGCTGGAAACAGCACTCGCTGAAGCTATAATTTCTTTATAACGCTGAACCTGCTCCGCCGCAACATTTCTATAAGCAGCAGCCTTGGCATACTGATAAACTTTATAAACATTTAAGCCAGATTTATATACTCTAGATTCCCACGCAAAACCGATAGGCTCATCTATCTGAACATCAATTCCATGTTTATTCAAATCAAGAGGCTGCAAGTCGATACTTCCCATAATTACCTCATGATAATACTTATTGAGAACCTATTTCAAGCAAAAAGGATAATTGCTCCGGGCAATGAACAAAATTCGAAACTATTTCTTGCTTGCAGGAGTAATGCATTGAAGATATTATATGTATATGAAAGCAATTTTGCTTTTCCTCTTGACCATTGTTGTGTTAATTGGTGGCGGTGTATGGTACCTCCTTCAACCAAAAAGTCTTGGTGTTTCATACACTCCCGCAGATCTCGCATCAATCTACAAAAAAGTAGGAGTCACATTCGAACCGCTCCCCGCGGGGAGCCCGTCGGGCAAAAGTCTCATTGTCTCCGGATCCCATCCGGTCAATCAAACATTTTCAAGTGAAGAACTCTCTGCAGCCGCCGATAACAGATCCCGCGAGTATGCATATTTCCCATTCCGCCGAGTGCAAATCAGGGTGAACGCCGACGGATCCGTCGAAGGCTCCGCAACCGTAAATTATTCGGATGTCGTAAGGTATCTCGTGGCATTAGGTGTCTCATCTTCGGATATTGCCGAAGGCGCAAAAAAAATTTAATATTCCAAATGCAAACATACCGGTATACCTCAAAGTTGCCGGATCAATCGCGGGTAACACGAGCAGGATCACGGTACAACAAGCACAAATTGCCCGCATCAGTATTCCGAAAAATTTGATGACTCAATATGGACCAGCTCTTAACGGACTGATCGATTCAATTATCAGATCCCGTCAGCCAAGCTACAACATACAAAAACTTGACGTAGAGAATGGAATGGTTCGCTTCGTCGGGTCTGCTCCGGACAAAGAACAAGCGGTGAAAAAACTTTAGATCGCAACAGCGTAAATGTGAAGTAATTATATTACCGGTAATCTCACTAACATATCCCGCATGCTACGATAAAATTCGACACATGGTCTTGTGTTATCAACCATATGTTCTTTCGAAAGTTTTTGAAATGTTTTACCAATAACCGTAATATCGTTGTCCCAATCTTTAATTCTCTCTTGGACATATTTTCCCCCTGGGATTATTCCTGTTTGGAAACCCCACTCTTTCGGCCGATCAACTGGTGTCAGCTCTACACCAGCCCAATACTCATCTCCCGGCGGAATACCGAAAACGACTCCATAAAACTTTCTCCCTTTTATGGTCGGGAGTTTTGATTCAAGCATGTCGAAAGCCTCGCGAGAACCTCTGGCTCCATTGTCAAATTTTACAAAAATAAGAACCTAGTTTCACCGCCATTCGTTAGAAACCGTCGGATCCTTTAAGATTTTTATCAAAAAACTCTACTGACCTTTGAAGTGCCACGCTTAGGTTATTCGACAGATTATGATTATCCCCCTCGTACGCATAGAACTCTACTGGTTTGCCCGCGTTTTTCATTGCTTCGTCTAATTTTTGACTAAAAAGCAGCGGTACTTCCTCATCAGAAGTCCCATGATGGAGCTCAATAGGCCCAGAAATATCTTTCACAAACGATATGGATGCGATAGACTGCCAAAACTGCGGGTTTGTCTTAAAATCACCGTATGAAGCGATGAGTTCCTGTCTGCCCGGCCTTCGCGACACCTGTTCTCTTTGTGAGGGAATAAATGGACGAGTATTGAGATCCGGATGACGCCAATTGGTAGTTATATCTTCATACGAAGCTACTACGCCAGCCCAAATGACACCCGCCTTTATATCCTGTGTTACTACCATGGAACGCAGTGTCACCATTCCACCCATAGAATGTCCCCACATACCAATGCGTCCGGCGTCAGCGTCTTTATATTTTTTTATTGAAGAAACAGCATTCAATATATCAATGGTGTATGCGGGAGAATAATACGCGCCCTCTGGCTTTCCCTCGGAATTTCCATGACCGCGATAATCGGATTTAAAGACAATGTATCCATTCCGGGAAAACGCATCTGTATAGGCAATATATTTCTCGGTTGTCCTGTACTGCTCTGGTTGAATATACCCATGATTAAAAATAATCACAGGCCATCCCGTTGTAGGTTTTTCTCCTTGAGGGACTGTTAATAGTGCGTAAATCTTCAAACCGTCAGACTTATACGAAGCTATATATCTATTGTAATTTGATCCCGACGGAAGGGTTTGCTCGATAACAATGTCGCTTCCCGGATACTCCTGTTTACGCATGTATTCGATTGAAAGAGGATTCATATCGTTCGTCGGACCGCCAGAATTGTTCGAGACTGGGGTAATTTTTTTAAAAAATCTGGTATATGCAACAGTTCCAGCAATAACACACTTGGCAATAATAATAATAACGTGTACACGCTTATTCATAGACAAAAA
>CAYHEJ010000044.1:0-6693 GCA_964355625.1 uncultured Gammaproteobacteria bacterium | reverse complement strand
AGGCAAGAAGAATGCCTTTTAAGATTATTACATCCGGTCAAAATATTGTTAGGTTTCATGAGTTGAAGGATTATATCGGCAGCATTCCGGTTTATTATGCGTTTAAGCAAAGACCCTTAGGAATCCGGCTCCCTCTTCTTGTGGGATTTATCGTTTGGTCAATGAAGGCTTTATTCAACTATTTTTTATTTTTTCATCATGAGCTACGAATGGCTAAGAAGAATACATATTTTATTGTCCACGGAGATACCGTATCGTCTTTACTAGGTGCGTTTATTGCCAAGATATTCCAGGTGCAGTTGGTTCACATAGAATCCGGACTCCGATCATTTAACTTTTTTGAACCGTTTCCAGAAGAAATATGCCGATACATCATCTCTAAATTCGCGGATATCCATTTTTGTCCGAATAACTGGTGTGTCAGTAATCTCAAAACCGTTAATGGAGAAAAAATTAATACTGGTCAAAATACACTTATAGAAACCTTTACCTATGCTATGAAATGTAAAAATAATTCATCAATAATTAGACAAATTAAAAAAATGAACAAAAAATATTTTGTTATGGTTATTCATCGGCAAGAGCATGTATTATTTAATAAGATTGAAACGAAAAAAATTATCGAAACAGTATTTCAGAATTTTCCCAGGGATTTTGTATGTGTTTTTGTTGTTCATGATCTTTCGTCCACTTTTGTACAATCATGGAGAGATCAAATGGGAAGCTCAATTTTTGGCAAAGTGATATTTATAAAGAGAATTGAATATTTAGATTATATGCATATTCTCAATGTTGCTGAATTTATGATCACTGATGGCGGGAGTAATCAGGAGGAGATGTATTATATGGGAAAACCCTGTCTGCTATTACGAAAGAATACAGAACGCATTGAAGGAATAAATGAGAATGTCGTATTGAGTAGGTATAATTCATTTATAGTACAGGACTTTATGCGTAATTATGCATCGCATGAGCGTTTAAAAATATTCCTCCAAACGAGACCCTCCAATATAATTGTAAATCGTCTCGCCGGTATGTTGAATCATGAAAACACAGTTTAGCATCAGTACCATGCCATTTTATTGGCATACAAAAAATAGTATCTCCGATACGAGTAATGTTCCGGCTTTATTACCATTTGAATTGGATTATAATCCTACATTCAGGCTCATTACACAGAAATACAATAAAATCGTATTGCAATGGTTAGATGCGATTTATCAAAAATTGCCGAATATAGGTAATATTCAGGAAAATAGTCACATGAGTGAATCATACAAAAATGACTTCATAAAATTTATTTCAAAATATGTACCTATAATACCCGGAAGATCCAACGCATTGGAGATAGGCTGTGGTGGCTGTCTTATCTTAAAAGATCTTAAAAAGATTGGTTTTGATGTATTGGGTATCGACCCATCGCCTTACGCTATGAAATGTGGCAAGAAGATGGGTATAGAGGTGATACAAGATTTTTTTCCATCACCACGTATACATAAGCGCTTTGATCTCATATTTCATTCGGATGTCATTGAACATATGGCAGAGCCACTCAAGTTTCTTAAAGAAACCCGTCAGCAGTTAAATGATGATGGGGTACTCATTATCGCTGTACCGGATAGTAGTGAAAGTCTTAAAAACGGGGATATATCAATTTTTCTTCATCAACATATAAACTATTTCGATCCAGAATCTCTAAAATATATCATTCAAGCAGCAGGATTTGGATCGATTCTTATTGAAAAAGCCGAGTTTGGTGGATCACTCTATTGCCGGGCGATTAAGAAGAAAAGCCCTGTGTTATATAGATATGAAGCACCCGACTCTCAATGGTCTAAGTATCGCGATTTTCATAATAAAATCGATAAATTGATGCGAACATTGAAATATGAGATAGATCATGTTTTATCCGATAAAAATAAATCGTTGGGTTTCTATGCACCTATTCGTACATTACCGTATCTTGGCGCCTGGGGGCTTTGGAAGGGATTTAGATTTTTTGATGATTCCGACTATTTGCATAATAAATATATTGATGGAGTAAATGTACCAATAGAAAATTTTGAAGACCTCACTCATAATCCTGTAACTGATATGTTTATCATGTCTCCTAGCTTTGGTGATGTCATACAAAGCCATATTAATGATGAAATCGGAAAAAAAGTTCATGTACGAAAATTAACTGATTATTATCAATTATGAAGGCATTAGTAATCGGAGCAAATGGATTTTTAGGAAGCAACCTTGTGAATAAATGTCTATCACTTTCATGGGAAGTGACTTGTGTATATCATCGTCTTGAGAACAACATTCCCAAGTCATGTGAAAGATATTCGTATGATCAAATAAAAAAAATTAAACCCATGTTTGATTTGGTTTTTCTTTTAGCCGCTGTAATTCCATATAAAAATTTTGATACGGTAAACTTTGGATTGTTTGATTCGAATATTGACTTGACAATTTCTATTTTGCAAAAGTTTACTAATTCGAAAATAGTTTTCTCTTCAACAGCTGCTGTTTATGGTTATCACACAGAAGTTATAACAGAATCTTCAGCTTTCAATAATCCAAATTTTTATGCTATGACGAAGCTTGCTGCTGAAACGATTTTACGGTTTCACCCATGTTATCAAATTGTTCGGTTTTCCTCGTTGTATGGGAAAGGAATGAATCCGTCCACTATTTTGCCATCCATAATAAACGATGCCAAAAAGAAGAAGAGAATAACGCTTTATGGTAGCGGTTCGCGTGTTCAAGATTATCTATATGTTGATGATGCAGTTGGTTATCTATTGGCTTCAGCGGCGTGCTCTAAATCCTGGGCGTACTTAGGGGTGAATGGTTGTTCTCATTCGAATGCTGAAGTGGCAGAAATTGTAAAATCATTTGTGAAAGGTTGTACTGTTCGATATAGAGATGAGGATACCAGCCCATCATTTCGATATAATAACGATCTAACAATGAATACTTTGCAATATAAACCACAAATTTCATTCGCAGAGGGAGTTGAGCGCTTATTCAACTATGGATAAAACAGTCTTGGTAACCGGAATTGGAGGAAATGTTGGGCAGGGAATTCTACGAAATATAATCCATTGCGACTATAACGTGAGAATAGTCGGTACCGATACAGTTGCAGTTTCTGCAGGTAATCATTTGTGCGACGTCGTTTATTCGGTACCTATCGCCAGTGCAACAGAGTATATTCCCGAGATGAGGAAACTATGTGATTATGAGAAAGTTGACCTCATTATTCCGAGTACTGACATAGAAACATATTTTTTGGCTCTTGCGGCAGAAAAACTTCCACAGTTAAGCTCCTCTTCAGTCGATGTTTCGTTAACGTTTTATAATAAATTATTAACGTGGAAGTCATTTAATAAGTCGTCAATTCCATTTGCAGAGACCATGATGGCTTCGGAATACCGGAATAATTTTTTGTCATATATAGTGAAGCCCATTACTGGGGTTGGTTCGCGGAATATCTTTATAAATCCGGACCACGTTGAAAGTTTTTCAGACGAATATGTCGTCCAACGACTTTATAAGGGGATAGAAATTACGACTGCATTCTATGTGACAAAACAAAAAGAACTTCACGGATTTATCACATTCACTCGGACGTTATGTAATGGTATGACCCAACAGTGTGAGGTGACGAAGCGATACGATTTACAACTAGAACGGCTACTCCATCAAATTCTGAAACTGTTTTATATCAAGGGTTCCTGTAATATTCAATCGATTGTAGACGAAACTACCGGTCAGATAATACCATTTGAGATCAACGGGAGAATATCAGGCACAAATTCCATCCGAGCACAATTTGGATTTGAGGATGTCCGCTACACGTTAGATGAATATCTTTTTAATCGATCGCCTCAGCCACCTCATATCATTAATGGTTCAGCAATTCGGATGATGATGGATATTATTTATCCGAACAAAGAGTTGAAGGAAATAAAGAATAATCACGACAAGTATTATCAATTTTAAACATTAGAATGAAATATTCATATATATATTTTGACATTGCAGGAACACTTCTCTTTAAAGAACATTTGTTTGAAACGATACAATCAAGCTTATCGAAGGAGGGATTTTCTGTGCCTATAGATGTTCTTCGTGAATATCATACAATCGTATCAGGACTCGTGCCATCTCCAAGCACAACAACTAAAGAATTTTACAATGTTTTTAATGCAGCTTTTTTGCATAGCTTAGGAATTGTTCCGTATCCGAAGATTATTGATTCGATGTACAACAATTGTAGGATGCTTCAATGGAAAGTTTATGATGACGTTATTGTTTTGAACTCACTCGAAGTGCGTAAGGGTGTTATTTCAAATTGGGATGAAACATTAGGAAAAAAATTAAACGATTTATTTCCGGCTATGTTCGATTTAGTTCATTGTTCCGCGAAGGAAGGTATTAAAAAACCAAGTAAAGTATTTTATGAACAAGCATTTGCAGATACTAAGCTACCAGCTTCTCAAATTGTTTACATAGGGGACTCAATAATATTAGACATGGAGCCCGCACTGTCGCTGGGGGTCAATGCCATACTCATTGATCGAGAAAGTCGATATCCATGGTATAGAGGCGTACGTATCAGATCGCTTCAGGAACTTCATGATGTCCTTCAAACATGAAAAAAAGTCTTGTCAGTATAATTTTGGCTACCTTTAATTCTGCATCAACGTTAGAGAAAGTGCTGGTGTCTATTGGTAAGCAATCATATCCTTTATCTTGTTTAGAATTGATTGTTGTTGACGGAGGATCCACCGATAATACGCGAAATATTGCCCAATCTTACGGATGCCGTATTATTGATAATCCAAAGACGCTACCAGGGTGGGCAAAGTATTTCGGATATACTCTTGCTCGGGGTGAATATGCAATGTTTTTGGATAGTGACGAAGTTATAGAAGATAGTCAGAGTATTGAACGCAAGATCGTAGTAATGAAGGAGAATCCGTCTGTGCATGCCGTTACCGGTAGTGGATATCGGAATCCTAAAAATTATTCATTTTTGAATCAATATATAAATGAATTTGGTGACCCGTTTTCATTTTTTTATTATCGACAATCGAAAGATTGTCGATATTTTATAAGTCAAATGAAGCGTCTGTATCCTTGCGTCAAGGAGACAGACGGCTATCTTATTTTGAATTTTTTAAAGGAAGAGAATTTGCCTTTATTAGAGTTTGGTGCCATGGGAGGCATTGTTGATCTAGTATATTTAAAATCCCATGCGCCTGAAATTATCCATAATCCTGCGCTTATCCCACATTTAATAAATGTGTTGGTTATGCATGGATCACGAGTAGCTCTAATCAAGAATGATGTCTTGATACATTATTCTTCCGATACATGGGAAAAATATCTTGGTAAAATAAAATCAAGAGTTATTAATAATATCTACACGCCGGCAAAAGAAGGATTTACTGGTAGAAATGAGTTTGCCTCACAAATATTACGGTACAAAAAATATTTATTTTTGCCATATGCTTTGACTGTGGTTGGACCGCTTATTGATTCCCTTTATTTATCAATCACCCGTAGACATTTTGGATATTTTATCCATATACTCTTTTCTTTCTATACAGCATGTCTTATTATCTACTATAAGTGCCTTAAGCTCGTTGGCATTCATGCGGTTATGAAAAGTTACGGGGAATCTGTTCCTCTGGTTCAAAAATGAGCAATGTGGTTAATAATTTGATTTTAAAAATTAAAAAAAAATCATATGTATAAAAGAATTTTATTAACTGGAGGAGAGGGATTTATTGGATCGAGCATTGTCCATCGATTGGTTCAGAAGGGGTGCGAAACAGCTTCTTTTGATGCGGATCTCAATTTTATAGATAATGATGCTTATTATAGGCGTTGTCTATTTTTGAGAAAAAAAATTTATGCACAACCTTCGAAAATTTATCGAGGAGATATCCGAAATAGGGCGATGATCGCAAAAGCCGTGAAGGATTTTCATCCTGATGTGATTATTCACCTCGCGGGATTGCCCATGGCGAGGGTGATAATAAAGTATGAAGATCAAATGATTCCTATTAATATGGCCGGAACGTTAAATGTTCTTGATATATTTGAAAAATCCAAAGCAGAAAAGATTGTTTATACTTCATCGAGCATGGCGTATGGTCACTTTACACAAACACCGCAATCAGAGAACTTTATTCTTAATCCAGTGAACGCGTATGGCGCGTGCAAGGCGGCGGGTGAATATTTTGTAACATTAAGCAAAAAAGACTGGGTCATCGTTCGACCCACATCAGTATATGGATTTACCGATTGCGCAAATCGTGTGAGCCAGCTTCTTATAGACGCGGCATGTACGAATAAACCTGCATGGGTAGTAAAGGGGGAGACATTGGATTTTTCCTATATTGATGATGTTGCAGATGGATTTGTGAAGGCAATTCTTATGTCAGAGGCCAATCATGAAACATATAATATCTCCAGGGGCGTTGCGAAAACAGCGGTCGAGTTTGCTGAAATTCTTAAAAATTATTTTCCTAATTTCGAGTACGATGTCCGACAACCAGTTGCACAACAGGTCTATAGGGGTCCACAAGATATTCAGAAAGTGCGTATAGATTTAGACTTTGATCCAAAATATTCAATAGAGCTAGGCATCAAAAAAATATTGCATCTGGTAGAAGAGTATCAATTCTA
>CAYHEJ010000043.1:0-6762 GCA_964355625.1 uncultured Gammaproteobacteria bacterium | reverse complement strand
TTTTGTGACAGTTACAGCAAATATTTCAATATCAAACATGATCGGGTCGGGCCTTTATTCCAAGGCCCATTTAAGGCCGTACGGGTAGAATCCGAAGAACAACTTATCCATCTGTCCCGCTATATTCATCTGAATCCGATTTCGTCGTTTTTAATCAAAGAATCGAAACTCGATTCATACTCTTGGTCATCCCTACCCGAATACTTAGCGCCTCAAAGAAACACCTTATCCAACCCTAAATCTATTGGGAAACTGTTTAAATCCCCGAGCAAATATAGAGATTTTGTGCATAACCAAATTGACTACGCCCAAAAATTAGAACACATAAAACACCTGGCATTTGATGCAGAAGACTATGTGCCAATCTAGTTCACCTGGCAGGTGGACAAAGGTGGACAGGTCGAATAAGAACTTGCTGCAAAACTTCGAGATACGATTAGACAGTTGACGAGTAGGATCTGAGATCGTTTATTGGATCATCTGTATGTGTATACAGTACAGCTACCCTTGGAAGTGCGTGTTCTAACATTTGATCAAGAATTCCAGAAGTTTCATTTTTTGCCTGCATCATAATTGCACTATATTCTGCTACATCGATTGCACCCTGTGATCGTAACCTAGTTTTTAATTCGTCCGACATATAATCACCGATTATTGGTTTTGTAACGAGTTTGCCATTGGATGAGAGAAAAAATAAGTCAAAGGAATGATCATAAATCACTACAGAAGTATGTTTTAAGGATCTTAACGAAATTCTTCCATGATCATTCGCACCAGTAGCTTTTTCTAATGAATCTGTAATAAGTTCTAAATTTGCCCTACGGGCAATATCACTATACCCATCAGCAACTAAGCCCATCGCAAAGTTTTTACCTACTCTAATATATCTTGCGTTCTCGATGTTTACCAAGTAATCCATCAGACTTTGTCCCATTTCTGCAGTATATAGCGGCATAATGGATGAATATAGCACCTTTATGTGATCATTGCAAGCTAACCCAACATTTGCCATAATACCTTTGCCACGGTGTATCGGTGGTCAGTTTTGTATTCATATGGATAAACTTATTATTAAAGGCGCGCGGCAGCACCCCAGTAGAACGCTTACTTACTCGCGAGGTCTACGTCCTCGCCTCGCAAGAGCGCGTCTACGGGGCAAGTAACATTATGGATAGTCTAATTATTCGAGGAGCCAGGCAACATAACCTGAAGAATATTAATTTAACGCTTCCCAAAAATAAGCTTATTGTTTTTACGGGACTCTCAGGTTCCGGAAAGTCATCTCTGGCATTTGACACCATCTACGCGGAAGGACAACGGCGGTACGTCGAATCCCTCTCTTCCTACGCCCGCCAATTTTTGGGTATCATGGATAAGCCGGACGTGGACAGTATCGAAGGATTGTCTCCTTCTATTTCTATTGACCAAAAATCCACCTCTCACAACCCACGTTCGACCGTAGGAACGGTCACGGAAATATATGACTATCTACGGCTTCTGTTTGCCCGGGTCGGTCATCCACACTGTCCAACGTGCGGCAGGGAAATAAGTAAACTTTCCCCTCAGCAGATAGTGGATATGATTGTAGAGCTTTCTCACAGAGAATTAGATACCGGTAAAAAACAAGTACGGATTCTTCTGCTTTCTCCGGTCGTCCGAGACCGGAAAGGAGAATTTATTAATCTGTTCGATACACTCAGAGCAAAAGGGTATAGGCATGTACGGGTTGACGGATATTTTTTTGGTATTAATGAAGATATAACGCTGATAAAAACCAACAAACACAGTATCGATGCCGTCATTGACCGGTTTACGATTGACAAAAACCAACTCAGTCTTGTCCGGACCCGTTTGGCTGATGCGGTAGATCAGGCTCTAGCGCTTTCAGATGGTCTCGTGACTGTCGCTGTCGTCGAGGATCCGGGTTTTACACTACCGGAAAAACCCAAAAAAATTACTGTTCATATTTATTCGGAAAAATTTGCCTGTCCTGTCTGCAATATATCTATCGGCGAAATTGAACCGCGGTCTTTTTCCTTTAATTCTCCCCACGGGGCTTGTCCCGAATGCAGCGGCATAGGAACTATTCTGACTGTCGATGCGGCACTTGTCCTGAGCCCTGAATTATCCATCACGGAGGGAGGAATATTACCGTTTGCACGAACATTTCTTCATGACACCTGGTACTCGCGGGTAGTACTGACGGTCGCCGCAGAGCACGGTATCGATCCGCGTGGGCGCCTTAATAAAATGACAGATACACAGCGGGAGGTACTTCTGTACGGAACCGGTGATCGCCTCTATCAAGTGACGGGAACCAACCGCTTCGGTGATAAAACGAGGATTGAAGAAGTCTATCGGGGTATCGTACCGGAATTGAAAAAACGTCTTATCGAAACGGAGTCGGATTTTGTGAAAGCGGAAATTGAAAAATACATGCGTCGGGAGATTTGTCCGTCCTGCGACGGAAAACGGTTAAAAAAAGAAACACTCACGATCACGATAGATAAATTATCAATTGCCGATATCACCCAGTTGTCAATCACTGATTCACTGTCCTGGATTGGATCACTACTGACTATTTTGAGTCCGCAGGAGAGTCATATCGCCCGAACGATTGTGAAAGAAATTCTGACCCGATTGGACTTTCTCAAACGGGTGGGGCTTGAATATCTTACACTCGGAAGAAGCGCGACAACACTCGCGGGAGGGGAAGCGCAAAGGATACGTCTTGCATCCCAGATAGGTTCAGGGCTGTCCGGTGTGCTGTACGTCCTTGACGAACCCTCGATCGGCCTCCACCCACGGGACAACAGCAAACTTATCGATACACTGAAATCTCTCCGTGATTTGGGCAACACAGTCATTGTCGTGGAGCATGATAGGGAAATGATGGAAGAGTCGGATATTCTTGTTGATTTCGGGCCGGGAGCAGGCGAACACGGAGGTCGTGTGGTAGCCGTGGGAACGGTCGATGAGGTCAAACATAATCCTCACTCGGTGACTGCCGGGTATCTTTCTGGTGATAAGAAAATTAAACGGCCGACACAAAAACAAAAAATAACGTTCGACAGCAGCCAGATTCTCACTCTTCGCGGTGCGTCTGAAAATAATTTGAAAAACATTGACGTAACCTTTCCGCTGGGTAAATTTATCTGCATCACGGGCGTATCAGGATCGGGAAAATCCACACTTATCGTTGAAACTCTCTACCGATCCCTCGCATCTCATTTTAATCCTCTTTCAAAAGATCGGGCAGGAAGGTTTGAGGGATTGGATCATATTGAACTGGTTGATAAAGTAATATTAATCGACCAGTCCCCGATCGGCCGGACTCCCAGGAGTAATCCCGCTACATATACAGGTCTATTTTCCCTTATCCGCGATATTTATACGCAAACGTCTGAAGCACGTCTGCACGGATATAAAGCAGGACGATTTTCCTTTAACGTCAAAGGAGGCCGGTGTGAAGCGTGTCAGGGTGAAGGGCAGATGAAGATAGAAATGCAGTTTCTCTCTGATGTTTATGTAACCTGCGAGGTCTGTCACGGATTTCGATACAATACCGAGACTCTTGAGGTACTCTATCACGGTAAAAACATTGCGCAGGTTCTGGATATGACTGTCGAGAGTGCGGTTCACTTTTTTGAAAACCATCCCATGCTATCGGATAAACTGCGTGTCATAGAAGAGGTAGGATTGGGCTATATTCACCTCGGACAACCAGCAACGACATTATCCGGAGGAGAAGCTCAAAGGGTAAAACTATCTGCAGAATTGCATCGGAGATCTACGGGAAAGACGGTATATATATTAGACGAACCCACAACCGGTTTGCATTTTGCTGATCTGGAAAAACTGCTTCTCGTGCTTCACAAATTGTCAGAGCTCGGCAATACAGTGATCGTCATCGAACACAACCTCGATATTATAAAAAACGCCGACTGGATTATCGATCTTGGTCCTGAAGGAGGCGACGAGGGAGGCCGGATAGTAGCCGCAGGAACTCCCAAAGATCTCGCACGTCACGCAACTTCCTATACAGGACAATTCCTTCGAAAGATATTACAATAAATAAGCAATAAGCGAATAAGGAATAAGCAATGAAAATACAAATGCAACGCGCGATTACTTGGTGTTTTTACATTGCTTATTGTTTATTGTTCATTGCTTATTCGTTTATTCATCCGAAGTTGGTGTGGGCGGCCGGTGAGTTTCAGGCGGATTATGATGTCCAGTATGCAGTTTCTCCAATAGGCACCACTATCGTGACGCAAAAGGTCACATTAACCAATAAACAGACCAACCTATATCCTCAAAAATATAGCATTATTATCGATTCAGAAAAAATCCAAAATGTCATAGCCTATGATAACGGCGGTATAGTATCAACACAAATCTCGCAACGCGACGGCAAAACGGAAATTAAATTGCCGTTTAATGAAAAAGTTGTGGGTCTCGGGAAAAAACTTCATTTTTCTCTCCGGTATGAAAACACGGATATAGCGGTACAAAACGGAAATATATGGGAGGTCAATATTCCCGGTGTCGCCGAAGATCCTGATATCGCTTCGTATAACGTGAGTCTGCAGGTTCCACCGACATTCGGGGAAAACGCATACATATCGCCTATACCGGCTGTCGGCAGCCGATGGACCAAAGAGCAGATGGTAAAAGGCGGCATCACGGCCGCATACGGAACCAATCAGGTGTTTGATGTGATGCTATCCTATTTTTTAGAAAATATGTCTGTTGCCAAGAAAAAAGAAGAGATATCGTTACCTCCCGACACTTCACTCCAAACGGTCTTAGTCCATTCTATTGAACCGAAGCCAAAAACAGTTCTTTCGGATGTTGACGGAAATTGGCTTGCTCAATATGAACTCATGCCCGGGCAAAAGTTAGAGATTCTCGTTAAAGCGACGATCGTTATCTCGATGCGCCCAAAATCCGGATCTGAAACTCAACTTTCAGATAAAAAGCTTTACACGAGAACACTTCCCTATTGGGAAGCAACGAATCCACGTATACAGGATCTCGCAAAAAAATATACGACTCCGCGCGACATCTATACGTATGTCGTCAATACTCTGAGCTATGACTACAATCGGGTAAGTCAATCGCCAGCTCGAAAAGGCGCGGTTGGCGCATTGGACTCTCCACAAAACTCTATATGCATGGAGTTTACCGATCTGTTTATCGCGATTGCGAGGGCTGCCGGTATTCCGGCTCGTGAGGTAGTGGGATACGCCTATACGACAAATGCAAAACTCCGGCCGCTTTCTCTCGTATCGGATGTGCTTCACGCGTGGCCTGAGTATTACGATGAGGATCAAAAACTATGGATTGGTATAGATCCTACATGGGCAAAAACAACCGGTGGAGTAAATTATTTTGATAAATTGGATTTCAACCATATCGCACTCTCTATTCACGGAATTTCGAGCGATTATCCGTATCCTGCGGGTTTTTACAAAAAATCAGGACAAAATTCCAAAGATGTGCTTGTTCAGTTTGGCAAAAATATTCCGGGAGCAAAGGGAGGAAAATTGCTGATTTCGTACGTTTTTCCGAACTCCGTTTCGTCAGGATTCACTGCATCCGGGTCAGTGATAGTCGAAAACACAGGGGGAGTTGCCCTTCCATCTGCAACAGTGTCTGTACGCTCTATCCCGATTGATGTTGCAATAACGGAACAACTTCAGAGCATCCCTCCCTACGCAAAATTTTCATTACCGATTTCAATAGCGCTCCCAAGCTATTTTTTAAGTGGAAAAGGAACGATTACGACGACGGTAAATGGTGAAAGCAAACAATTTTATTTTGATATAGTACCTTTTAGTAAAAAATTTATCTTGCCTCTGGTCACTCTTACGATAGTTATTATCTCTTATGCTCTTTTATGGAAATACCGCAAAAAGTAGCTAAATCTCTGCCCCATACTCCCGGAGTCTATCTATTTTACGATAGCGTGCAAGTGGTTATCTACGTAGGGAAAGCCAAAGATCTCAAACGCCGTGTGAGTCAATATTTTGAGCATGCAAGTCAAGATCCAAAAACTATTCAACTTGTATCACATATACACACGATTCATACGATAAGTACTCATAGTGAGTTCGACGCACTGCTTTTGGAAGCAAAACTCATACGACTTCATAGCCCAAAATACAACATTATCGCCAAAGACGACAAAAGTCCGCTATATCTTTGTATTTCAAAAGAAGAACAGCTTCCCCGGATCAGTTATTTGCGGAAGTCATCAATCGTTCTCCATAAAAAGAAGCTATACTTCGGACCATTTCAATCCGGCAGAACGCTGAAAAAAGTCATGCGTCGCATCCGCACTATTATTCCCTATTGTACGCAAAAAAAACGCAACGGACGCCCCTGTTTTTATACGCATATTGGATTGTGCAACCCATGTCCTTCTGCAATAAGCGATATCACATTGATAAAAGAATATCAGTCACATATTAAGAAAATTTCAGACATCCTATCCGGAAAGTCTCTTAAAATACTTCACGATATGGAAGATCAGATGAAAGAACTCTCAACACATAATCAATTTGAAGAAGCTCAAACAATAAAGCTTGAAATCGGCAGACTTCGTCAGTTAATCGAGGAACATTACGATCCTATCCACTATCAACAGGGAGATTCGTTCTTAGAAAATATGTACGAATCCGAAATGGATCAGCTCCGAATCGCACTCAAATCGTGCTATCCCGAACTTAGATCGGAAGAGCGTCGTGTAGGGAAAGA
>CAYHEJ010000042.1:0-6789 GCA_964355625.1 uncultured Gammaproteobacteria bacterium | reverse complement strand
TTTTCTTTCCACACCTGCCAGCGGGTATTGAGTAATTCAGTGAAAATGATTGTGGAATCTTCACAACAGGTAAGAGTAAACCAGCCGACGCGGAGCTTCTTTGGTGTCATTGCTTATTTTTTGCGATAGCCTCTTCAACTGCAGTTTTGAGGTCGGCGAAGCTTGAGAGCTCAAGTTTCTTTCCATTGAGGAAGAACGTCGGTGTTGCATTGACGCCAAAACGGCTCCCCGCTGATCTATCGTCCAGAATCAAATTTTTTATACTAGACTCACTAAAGTCTTTGGCAAATTTAGCCGGATCCAGCTGCAGTGATTGCGCTAGCTGTGGAAATAAATCATCTGAGAATTTTTCCTGATTTGCAAACAGGAGATCGTACATCTCCCAGTATTTCCCTTGCGCTCCGGCGGCCTCAGCTGCCTGTGCGGCTTTCTGGCCGAACGGATGCTGATCAAGCGGAAAATTCCGATAACTGAACAGGAGTTGATCTTGGTATTGTTTGATGATTGCATCGACAACAGGCTTGGCTGCTAAACACGCGGGACACTGGTAATCGGAAAATTCTACGAGATATATTTTTGCCTCTACATTTCCTTTTGTATGGGCGCTTGCGGGAACGAGATCTGCCCGAGAGAGTATCGGGGCTTGTTTGGTTAAAAGGACCGCTGCCGCTCCGATAATCACCGCTGTGCCTATGAGAATTCCCAAAAAGAGTTTCGTTTCACCGGTGAGTTTCATAATGATTTTTCCAGGCGAGCGTACAGATAACAGCCATGTTGACAGCGGAAACCGCGCACCACGTGCAGATCGCGCGGATGATAAAAAGTTCCGTGTATGTGAACCACGCCACAAACGCAACTCCGCCGGATGCAATACCTACGATATACGGCAGAAGTTTTTTTTCAAGGGTAGAGGACGTGGTCCGGAGAAACGCAAGAACCATAAGTATAGAATAGCCTATCAAGCCAAACGCCGGGACTGGAAGTCCGAATATATAGCTCGATGCGCTTTTGCGGACTGTTTCACAGCCAGAGTTGACACATACAATAGATGTTTGTCTGACAAAGCTCTGTGTTACGTAGATTGCGATAACGACGCCGATCAATGAGAGCGCGAATATAATACGGTTATATGGTATTTTCATAATATATGTATAGTACATTATACCGCATGAAGTACAGCGGCAAAATTCATAATCCTATTTTTTTTGATCTCTGCCCCTTTTCTTTTGCCCATAAATCCGCCGATCGCACCATCTGACGTAACGACGCGGTGGCAGGGGACGGTGGGGGCGTAAGGATTATTTTTCATGAATTGGCCGATCGCGCGGTAGGCTTTTGTCCCCAGAGCGTCAGCGAGAGCCTTGTACGTAGTAACTTTTCCACGAGGGACAGTTTTCAATAGTTCATACGTTTCTTGTTGCAACGTGGTCATTATGTGTATATTATACATCAGAAAATTTGGAAAAGTTTAGACGTTTGTTGACATTGTACGTACAATGTGATATTGTTAAGAACAATGAGGCGGTTTGAGTTCAGCGGAGAGAAAAATGCGTTGATAAAAAGACAGCACGATATTTCATTTGAAGAGGTCATTGATGCGTTGGAGGGGAAGAAGATTTTGGTAGCATTCCCGCATCCGAACCGGAAGAAATATCCAAATCAAACGATCGTGATTGTAGAGATAAAAGAATATGCGTATGTCGTGCCGACGGTAGAGAATGAACAGTCAATATTTCTCAAAACCGCATTTCCAAGCAGAAAATACACCAAAAAATATCTTAAAACACGAAAGGAGACATTATGAAAAAAAAGAAATCCATTCATCTTGATTCTTACGAAAAGGAGATTAATGATGCCATTGAGCGGGGACAGGTTCATGAATTTTCCCCGGGCGTATTGCACCGTATGCGAGTAAAGTATGCTCAGGCTGCTTCATATACGAAGGAGTTGACCAGAAAAGACCGCCGCGTGAGTCTTCGCATGAATGAGAAGGATCTCGACTTCATTCAGGCCAAAGCCGCGGCCAACGGTTTGCCCTATCAGACGCTCATCGCCACGATTCTTCACCAAGTAGCTATGGGCAAAGTCACGGTTACGCTGTAGTCTCAGATTTCACTTTTTCGGCGGTTGCGATACAACTATTTCGCCGGTAAATCCACCGCCAATTCTGAGCTTTGCCGTAGTCACAAGAGCCTCTTGTTTACTTTGGCAGTATATATTGATTCTTCTCAGTTTGGTGTTGAATATCATTTTTATTGGCAATTTTGTTTTTGGTGTTAATCCTAACGATTCAAACTGGAGCTGAGACAGATCACGGTTTCGCAAATCAGCATCATCCCCAAATAAAAGGATTATCCTATCATGGACATGGCTAGAGTCGGTAATCGGAGGAATATACAGCTTACCGGGATCAGTTAATCCATACGTTACTACACCTGATTTACTATAGAGTTGGGGCTGAACCATACATCGAAGGATTTTCCACGTATCATCTGTTATGCGATCCACAGGAAGATAGCTTTTTAAGTTATGGTAGCTTGGTCCCTCAGGGCTGTGCAAATATTCAGTAATAGTGAATACTTTATAGGGTGCTTCCATATCAGATGCATCGAGCGCTCTTGCTATGGCTGTAATTAAGTTTGGGTCAACCTGTGTTAGATCAATTGGTCCAAATGGTCCGTTATGAATAATGGTAGATGGCAATTTTTCACCATATTGTTGACGTAATGCAGTCATTGCCCGAGTGGCATCAGCAAGATTTGGCACAATAATCCTTTGCGCTAGATCCCTTGCAAAAGGTATGGTAGGAAATTGTGCTTGACGCAGATTAATCCTAGGAATTTGTAAAGTACTTTTAACTTCTACTTTGACGTTCTCCGCTTCCGTAAGTGCGTTGACACCAACATCTGACTCCAATATGCCATTGGGTGGATGAATGATTTGAAAAATATCGCTTAACGTCTTCCTGATGGTGGACCCAAGTGTCTGTTGGTTCGTAAGGAGCTTTACGAGAGCAAGCACTTTTGGGACTGGTGAAAAAAGAAGTATAAATCCCGTCGGATTGTGTGCCCTGCCGTTTACCTTGAAGGCTTCTCTACTTGCGTTCCCACATCCTAACAAGAGTATTTCTCCCACAGTATTAGTGGTGACGAGAACACGATAGCCATAGGCAGCCTCTCTTTCTTCTTGTTCTTTGTATGTTTCTTGTGGAAAATGGTGATACATTTGCAACAATGCATTTCGGGTAGGTTGTCCTTTGTCTTCGTCATGTGTCGTAAACAGATCACGAGGGTCATGGAGCCTTCTATGAAAACCAGTAATCAATCTTTCATCGATTTTATACTTATTTCTAAATATACGAGTAGGTAGGTATTCTGGGAAATGTTCGAAAACTGCTAATTTGCATGCTTTGGCTATTTGTTCATAACTCCCTGTGTCGTTTACCGATAATTCTGGTGATTGATCTAGTTTGAATTGAGGATTTATCGTTGGAAGTGATAATCTGTTACAGAGTCTATATTGTGTAGAATCATTTTTTTGAAATCGGACTAATGTTAGCGCTCCTCCTGTTCCGACGATAATTGACCCATACAGGCTTTCTTGTAACGCGGGAATATCACTTAAATATGTCCAAACCGTTTGTTCGTTCGGAATACCAGGCCCTTCAAATTGATTAATAATATATTGTTCGTTTGTGAAGCGAAGATGTTCTTCAGGAGGATCGCCAAACTCATTCATGTTTTATAGTCTAGCATATCTCGATAGAGGAGTTCATCAATCGTAAATGCGTAGATCGAGTGCGCAACAAGAGTTTCATGACGTGAGAATATGTAATCTATTTTACAAATTATTATAATATGTGTACAGTATGAATTCATTTTATGTTATTTTATGAAAATGTCCATAAAGTTCATTTGGACTGTGTTTTGACAATAACGATGTAAGCTTCTTATCAATTTGTTCGTTGGAGCAATTTGGTGAAATGCTTATGATGCCAGTTTTGCTATTTTTTCCTGATAAACTGTAAAAGTCTTTTTCATTTAGTGTAATGATAAGAAGATTGCGTTTAACGGCAAGAGTATATACTTCAGGATCTTTCAGGCCTGATTTGTGGAAATTATGCACGATATGTCTGAGATTATGTCTGCTATTTAGTCGGGGAAAACTTGTCTTTGGAGGAAGATTTTCGTCAAGAAGCAACTTGTATTTATACCATTTTCGCCCCATAATTTTGCGCGACCTCCTCAATAACTGTGTTTAGTATGTTGAGGCTGAGATGAGGGTACTCCTGATGAATGGCTTCAAGGGTATATCCGTCCTTCAATAAAAATATAATCCGCGAAACGGGTATACGCGTACCGGCAATGACCGGTGTACCGGAGAGGATGCTTGGATTGGAAGTGATGTATCTACTCATAGTAAGTGTATTGTAACATAATTCAAATTTAGATATTTACCCGTTTTAATCTTAACGAATTTGAAGCAACAGATATACTACTTGCGGCCATGGCAAATTCGGCGAGTGCAGGGTTGAGAAATCCACTCATCGCTGCCGAAACTTTTCTATCGAGATCTGCCAATTCTATTTTCTTTGCCTCCTCTTTGAGTTGTTCAGGAGTTTTTCCTGCTTTTTTCCAAAGAAATACCAATAAATAGCGCCGATCAAACTTGTTCCAATTATTGTGACTAATAATTTATCCATACGTACAGTATACTATAGAAATCTATGTATACGATTTGGCTGGCATTTCTTACAGGTCTTACAACCGGCGGGCTTTCGTGTCTGGCGGTGCAGGGAGGGCTTTTGGCTTCTTCTCTTGCGGTTTCTGTAACTACCAATCGATGGCGGCATGTAGCGATTTT
The DNA here is from genome assembly GCA_964355625.1 of uncultured Gammaproteobacteria bacterium. GTDB lineage: Bacteria > Patescibacteriota > Microgenomatia > UBA10105 > UBA927 > CAYHEJ01. The sequence continues at coordinate 1,926 of CAYHEJ010000042.1, read as the reverse complement.
TTTAGGGGCGAAGCTTGTTGCGTATTCAATAGTCGGATACCTATTGGGAATGCTCGGTTCCACATTAACGCTGTCCCCAAAATTACTTGGCACAGTCCAGATCATCGTGGGACTTTTTATGCTTGCGACGGCCGCGCGAATTATTGATCTTCATCCGGTGTTCCGGTATTTCGTCATCCAGCCGCCCCGGTGGGTGTACCAGCTACTTAAAAATAAAAGTCGTGATGCTTCTGTCTTTACACCCGCATTACTTGGTCTACTTACGGTCCTTATGCCCTGCGGAATAACGCAGGTGACGATGGCAGTTGCGGTGGCAAGCGGCAACCCCCTGATGGGAGCGGCTATTATGTTTGCGTTTGTACTGGGAACGAGTCCAGTATTTTTTGTTCTGGGTGCGTCGGTTGTCGAACTACTTAAACATAAAGCTTTTTCATTTGCGGCTGCGGGTGTGATTGCCGTGTTTGCTATTCTGTCGATCAACGGGGGATTAGGACTTCGCGGATCGTTTTATACTCTTCAAAATTTGTACAAAGCAGCAATAACCGATCCGTCAACACTTGCCACTACAGGTCAGGCAGTAGGTGTCGTCGGAGGTGTCCAGGACGTGGTGATTACCGTAGCAAGTAATGGATATACATCAAGCGCGACAACGCTCAAGAAAGACGTGCCGGTTCGATTGACGCTCAAGACAAACAATACAGGAGGATGTGTGCGAGCCTTTACCATACCGGATTTACAAATTTCCAAGATTCTACCCGCGACCGGATCTGAGACACTTGAATTTACGCCAAAGAAATCAGGACGGCTCGCGTATAGCTGCAGCATGGGAATGTACACGGGAGCTTTTAATGTCATCAATTAATATATATGAAGAAAAAAACATATAAAGTCAGCGGCATGCATTGTACCAGCTGTGCGATGGTTATCGAAAGTGATTTGGAAGATACGGGAGTCAAAGCAGTCTGCAGTTATGCCAAGCAAACGCTTGAGGTGGAATTTGATGATACGAGAGTAGGCGAACATATGATTCATAACATCGTTATAAAGGCTGGATATACTATCTTGTAATGGTGATATACTCATGATACAGTTGTAAATCTGAAAAGGATTACTATGGCAGATATAACAATTACCGATGCAAATTTTGACGAGGAAGTTACGAAAAGCGATACGCCGGTATTGGTAGATTTTTGGGCTGTGTGGTGCGGTCCATGCCAGATGCAGGGACCGATCGTGGAAGAAGTAGCCAAAGCCATGGTGGGGAAGGCGAAAGTCGGTAAGATTAACGTGGATGAAAACCCGGGAGTTGCCCAAAAGTATAGCATCATGAGTATCCCGACACTTATGATTTTCAAAAACGGTACTGTCGTCAAGCAGTTTATTGGTGTACAGAGCAAAGAAGTGCTTCTGAATGAGCTAAATAAATTGACTAATTAAGTGTCATGTACGACGTTATTATCATCGGTTCTGGGCCAGCAGGATATACCGCAGCACTCTACACTTCGAGGGCGTTTCTCAAAACGATTCTATTTACCGGCATTCAATCCGGAGGTCAATTGACCACCACCACGGATGTAGATAATTTTCCCGGGTTTCCCAAAAGTATTCAAGGACCACAGCTTATGCTTGATATGAAAGCGCAAGTGGAGCGATTTGGAACCGAAATAAAACAGCTATCAGCAGTTAGCTGTCAGCAGACAGCTAAAAAAACATTTATTATAAAGACAGAACAAGAGGAATATGAGGGAAAGACGGTAATTATCGCAACGGGAGCTTCTGCTATGTATTTGGGGCTTCCTTCCGAGATAACGTTTGCCGGAAAAGGGGTATCGGCGTGCGCGACGTGCGACGGATTTTTTTTCCGCGGAAAAGAAGTGGTTGTCGTGGGTGGGGGAGTTACTGCGATGGAGGAAGCGACGTTTCTTA
>CAYHEJ010000041.1:0-6876 GCA_964355625.1 uncultured Gammaproteobacteria bacterium | reverse complement strand
GGCGAATAACTTCGTTCTTGACCCTGACAAATTATCTGCTACAATAGATTTATCTTCCCGATAGTATGTGACTTCACCAATCACAGAGAGAAGCGCGACTTCCGCGAAAAGAAGAAATTAAGTCACCAAAGTTGGATGGAACCTCCGTCAGCCGACGGATCCAACAAGAACGGGTGACTTTTTTATTGCATAAAGGAAAAAACATGTCACAAAAAGATTTATACAGCGAACTTATTACACTGCTCGACAAGCACGGGGCAAAGTACCGCCTGATCGATCACAAGCCGGAAGGGCGTACTGAAATCGTCAGCCCCATGCGTGGCAACAAACTATCGCAAGCGGCAAAGTGTATGATCCTCATCGTAAAACTCGGAAAAAAAGAAACCAAATATCTGCTCGCAGTTGTCCCCGGTGATACTAAAATTGATCTTGACGCCGTTAAGACCCTTTTGAATGCAAGCTACGTATCTTTTGCTTCGGCTGACATCGCTCAAGAGTTAGCAGGAAGTGTCGTCGGCACGGTACTGCCTTTTTCATTTAATCCGAAACTCGAATTAATCGTTGACCCATCATTATTGGAAAACGAAGAGATTTTCTTCAATGCCGCCCGTCTTGACCGCTCTATGGCACTGAAAACTGAGGATTACCTTTCCATAACAAAACCAAGACTCGAACATATTGCCAAAAATTCCGAAACAATAACCGTACAGACCAAAGACACTTCGTCATTGCAAAATCTCCGCCATTCCTGCGCACACTTACTGGCTGCCGCGGTTATGGACCTATGGCCGAATGCAAAACGGACGATCGGCCCTGCGATAGAAAATGGATTCTATTATGATTTCGACTTTGGTGATGTCAAAGTATCCGAAGACGATTTTCCTAAAATCGAGGCTAAAATGCTCGAAATAGTCGCTTCTTGGAAAAATTTTGAACGTAAAGAACTGGATAAGACAGAAGCACTTAGATTATTTAAGGGCAATGAATACAAAAAAGAACTTATTGAGGAATTTAGCAAAGATGGGCAGACACTTACGCTGTACCAATCAGGTAATTATGTAGATCTTTGCCGTGGCGGCCACTCCGAACATCCGGAGAAAGAACTCATATATTTCAAATTACTCAGCATTGCCGGTGCCTACTGGCGTGGAGATGAAAAAAACAAAATGTTAACGAGAATCTACGGGACATGTTTTCCTACAAAAGAAGAGCTCGCGGCCCATCTACTGCAGCTGGCGGAAGCAAAAAAACGCGACCATCGCGTGCTTGGTCCACTGCTTGATTTATTTGTCATCAATGAAGATATCGGAAAAGGCCTGCCGCTTTTAACACCCAAAGGGACAATTATTCGTAATGCTATTCTAGAGTACGAACGAAAACTTGAGCGGGAAATGGAATTTACCGAAGTGTGGACGCCCAGCATTGCAAAGAGCGATATTTATAAGAGGACTGGTCACTGGGACCATTACCGTGATGTTATGTACGCCCCATTTGGCATAGACAACGAAACATATGTTCTCAAACCTATGAACTGTCCGCATCACTACATGATCTACGCATCGCGCCCCCGAAGCTATCGGGACCTGCCGATGCGGCTTTCAGAGCCCGGGACATGTTACCGGTATGAAAAAAGTGGCGAACTCGGCGGGCTTACGCGAGTACGAGCACTGACCATTGATGATTCGCATATTCTGATGCGCGAAGATCAGATTCACGAAGAATTTGACCGCTGCATTTCTATGGTGAGAAAAATGTTTGAAGCGTTTAATTTGAAAGATTATTTCGTCCGATTATCACTCAATGATCCGAGTGATGCAGACAAAAATATACCAGATGCCGGAGTAAGGAAAAAAGCGGCCGATTCGATGGAAACAATTATCAAGGATAATAAGCTTCAATATGAAGTCGGCAGCGGTGAGGCTTCATTTTACGGACCCAAAATAGACTTTATGGTACGCGACGCGATCGGTCGACTTTGGCAAATGAGTACGCTCCAACTCGATCTTTTTATGGCAAAACGCCTCGGACTCGTCTATATCGATTCAGACGGAAAGGAAAAACACCCTGTTATACTCCATCGGGGCCTTACGGGGTCGATTGAACGAACTCTCGGAATCCTCATCGAGCATTACGCAGGTGCATTTCCGGCGTGGCTCGCGCCTGTCCAGGTGGCTATCATTCCGATTGCGGAACGCCACAATGAAGCGGCAAATAAAGCTGTTGCGATACTGCGTGAGAAGGGAATCCGTGTGGAAATCGATGACCGTAATGAATCCATGCAGGCTAAAATCCGCGACAATACTTTACAAAAAGTACCATACTTAGGTATAATAGGAGATCGTGAAGCAAATTCTGACACTCTATCCGTCAGAACGCGTAAAGGAGAAGATCTCAAGGCAATGAGTCTTGAGAATTTTCTCATTCGAATAGGAAACGAGATTGAGCACAAACTTTAGACATTACCGACTCAATTACCAAATTACCAGTCCGCTGTTGCGGCTTCTTGATGAAGATGGCAAGCAGATTGGAGTGGTAAGTAAACTTGAAGCCCTTCAAAAGGCAAAAGAGCTAAATATTGACGTGGTCGAAGTTGCAGCGAAAGCCAATCCGCCTGTTGCAAAGCTTATTGATTTTAAAAAGTTTAAGTATCAGGAAGCAAAAAAAGAACGGGAAGCCAAAAAAAGCCAAAAAAATGTCGGAGTAAAGGAGATCCGGCTTAGACCTTTTATCGGACAGCATGACTTTGATACGCGAGTCGCGAAAGCTCAAGATTTCTTAAAAGACGGAAATCAGGTAAAAATAGCAGTATTTTTCAGGGGGAGAGAAATTACGAGAAAAGAATTTGGATTTGAAGTGATGAAAAAATTTATTGCAGGACTTGAAGATGTACGGGTAGTCAGGGAAGGGCACATGGAAGGAAGGACTCTTGCAGCAATGGTCGTATCAGACAATAAAAAGGAATAATACTATGCCAAAAGTAAAAACTAAAAAAATTGTACGGAAACGGTTTAAAATTACCAAAAACGGTAAGGTCATGCACCGTGCGCAGGGGGCACGGCATTTACGGAGCAAAAAAAATAAAGCACGTCAACGCAGGCAGGATGCTCCGCATCAAGTAACGACGACACGATTTGCGAATGTTATCAAGCAATTTTTAAATACATAAAATTTTATGAGAGTAAAACGAGGAGTATCATCTCATGCCAAACATAAAAAATTACTCGCATCCAATAAAGGATATCGGATGACGAAAAGGCGCCTCGTGCGGGTAGCAAAGCAGGCGTACCTACATGCAGGCGAACATGCTTTTACCGGAAGAAAGCTCAAAAAGCGGTCATTCAGACAGATGTGGATTTCGAGAATTTCTGAAGCCGTCAAACAAAGCGGACTGACGTATAGTTCCTTCCTCAGCAAGCTCAAAACAAACAACATCGAGGTAGACCGCAAGATACTATCTAATCTGATTATTGATCATCCGGAAGCCTTTAGCGCAATTGTTGACAAGGTAAAAACAGTCCATTAAGATAACCTCATGCCAAGACAAGACAATGTCGTTACAAAACAACATTTCGATGAAGTAATCGGAAAAATTCAAGAAAAGCTCGCTAAACTTGACAAGGTCTCGGAACAAATGGATTGGCTCGTCGGTAAATACAGAGGACATGAAGAAGAACATACATTACTCAATGGAAAAGTTTCCGAACACTCAGATATGCTTGAAATAATCAACGAAAAGTTAGGAATACAACCATGATAACACTAAGATTTTTTGAATTTTTTAGCACCTCTAATTGATGAGGTTTTTTGTTAGATTAACTAAAAAAAACAAAAACCTCTTAACGGAGGTTTTTTTATAGTACAATGACATATATGACGCTCGATACTTCATCTTTTATCGGATTGTTGTTGCAAACGCAGGACTCTTTGCTTTCAGACATCACCAAAAGCGCAGAGTCTCAGGAGTTACTGCGGTTGAAATATCTCAGCCCAAAAAGCGAACTGGGTACGCTTATGAGACAAATTCGTGACATCCCCAAAGTTGACCGGTCGCAAGTTGGCACCGTGATTAATCAAGTAAAAAGTGCGATAGAAGAAGAAATACAAAAGAAGCTGTCAGCTGTCAGCTGTCAGCTATCAGCTAATAACGACTGGCTTGATGTCACAGCCCCCGGTATCAGACCTGTGATTGGGCATTTGCATATTGTATCGCAGGCAATATCAGAAATTAGCCGTATATTTGAACGCATCAGCTTTACACGAGTCCGGCACCCGGAAGTCGACTCGGATTGGTACGCGTTTGAGTCCCTTAATATGCCTGCTAATCACCCTGCGCGCGATGAATGGGAAACCTTCTTCATAGATCCGACAGGGTTGCACCCTGCCAAATCTCAAATACAGGGTGCAACCCTGTCAAGAAAGCATAATCATATGGTTCTTACTCCACATACCAGCAACGGTCAGGTACGGGAAATGGACAAAGGGAAACTGCCTATCCGGATGATCAACATAGCCAAATGTTACCGCAGACAATCGGATGTTTCTCACGTACCGATGTTTCACCAATTTGAAGGCATGTACATAGACAAAGGCGTCACCATCGGTGACCTGACCGGTGTATTTAATTTTTTCGTAAAAAATTACTTCGGACCGGACCGCAAAGTCCGATTGCGTCCATTTCATTTTCAATTTACTGAACCATCTGTTGAAATTGATATCAACTGTGGTATATGTCTTGGCAAGGGATGTCGACTCTGTAAAGAAGGTTGGCTTGAGATGGCTGGGGGTGGCATGATACATCCGAATGTTTTGAAAAATGGTGGCGTGGATCCTGATTGTTATTCCGGCTTCGCATTCGGATGGGGAGTTGAACGCGCCGCAATGATGAAATCCGGAACCAAACTCGATGACATCCGGTTGCTCTATAGTAATGATGTGAGATTTTTAGAACAATTTTAAATTCAAAAGAGAGTGTCTTGCGTACGCAAGACACTCTCTTGCAAACACTATGAACATTTTAATACCAGACTCATGGTTGAGAGAATTCCTCATCACGAAAGCAACCCCCGATCAAATCAAGGAGTATCTCTCCCTATGCGGCCCATCTGTGGAGCGGATGCATAAGGAAAGCGGAGAAGTCATCTATGACATCGAGGTCACGGGTAATAGGCCGGATTCAATGTCGATATTGGGTGTCGCACGCGAAGCCGCAGCCATTCTGCCTCGGTTTGGAATAGCGGCGAAGCTTATCAATGATCCCTATTTAGTCAAAAATCAAAAGTATAAAGTCAAAAGTTCAAAAGAGTTGACTATTAAAACTGATCCAGCTCTCAATCCCCGCTGGACTTCAATAGTTTTTGAAAACGTCACAGTCTCGCCATCACCCGAATGGCTCAAGAAAAAGTTAGAGGCAACAGGAATTCGTTCGCTTAATACTATTATCGATATCACAAATTACTTAATGCGCGCATACGGCCAACCCGCGCATGCCTTTGACTTTGATGCGATTTCAGATAAAAACAACCACGCTACCATGACTCTTCGCGCTTCTAAAAAAGGTGAGAAATTGACGACCTTGGATGGTAAAAATCATACTCTTGTCGGTGGTGACATCGTCATTGAAGACGGCAAGGGCAAACTTATAGATCTCTGCGGTGTCATGGGCGCGCATAACTCATCGATACAAAAAACGACGAAAACCGTTGTGTTGTTTTTGCAAACCTATGATCCTATGCATATCAGACGGACTATGATGAATCTCGCCCATCGGACTGAAGCAGGTAGTTTATTTGAAAAAGGGACAGATCCGGAGCTCGTATATCCTGCATTTGTCAAAGGCGTTGAACTCATCACTGAGCTTTCCGGAGGAAATATAGCAAGCAAACTCTACGATATCTACCCTAAACCATATAAACCATACGCTGTAAACGTTACCAAAGAAAAATTAACAACGTATTTAGGCGTTACTTTGTCTGACAAAGAGTTTGCAAGCATTCTTACTCCGCTTGGGTTGGTTCCACTCATTACAAAATCTTCAATTTCAGCACAAATCCCCAGTTTCCGGCGGGACGTAACCATCGACGTGGATATTATCGAAGAGGTTGCACGAATTTATGGGTATCACAATATCAAACCCAAACTTCCTTCCACCGAGCCGCCGGTTGTTATCCTGGACCCGATACTTGCCTGGGAGGAAGAAATTAAAATCAGATTGCGTGATTGGGGTTTTACTGAGCTTTATACCTACTCCATGATTTCTGAAGAACTGATGGAACAATTCAAATTGGATAAAACCAGAGCGTATAAAATCACCAATCCACTATCGAGCGAATGGGTGTATATGCGACCAAACTTGCAGCCAAGTATGCTCACTACACTCAAACAAAATAAAAATATCCGCGATGACCTGAAATTGTTTGAACTCAGCATGATCTATGAATATAGACCCGACAATCTTCCCAATGAAAAACCTATACTTTTAGTTGCATGGACTGGGGAGCATTATTACGAAGCAAAAGGACTCGCCGAATCAATTTTTACGCTCTTTGGTATTCCATTGACACAACTTGCAAATTACGGATCAGTCGATGTGGTAGATATGGTGACGATTCTGGAGCTTGACGTGGCAAAACTCGCAGCCAGTGCCAAACCGCAAAAAACATATATTCCAATCCCCAAATACCCGGCAAGCTATGAAGATCTCGCATTTATTCTCCCCCCGCGAACTCCTGTCGGTCCTATGATGAGCGCACTTAAATCCGTTCATTCATTAGTAACTGATATTTCTCTTCTTGATCGCTATGAAAACACAACGACACTTCATGTCACCTATCTTTCATTGATAAAAAATCTCACTACTGAGGACATACGGCCAATCCG
>CAYHEJ010000040.1:0-6937 GCA_964355625.1 uncultured Gammaproteobacteria bacterium | reverse complement strand
TTTCATTCACCAAAGACGCCAATGCCCACAGCCGCGGCCGTCTTTTTATGTGGAAGATGAAGAAGTTGAAGGATGGGGAAGAGTAGGGTTTGTTGACGACCAGATAGCTTGATACTATAATCCAAATCTATACTGCCAATGTTGGCAGTATTTTTATATGGGATTGTTACAAGAAGCAAATGACGGTGGTGACGGATTTTCCATATCAAGACCTAATTACGAAGCAGAAATTTCGTATGAGAAAAGTTGGGGCGCTCGAGCGCGAAAGTTGTGGGAAGCAAAGTTCGGGGAAATGGCAGAAATTGCAGCAACGGATTCTGTTTTTGTATATACAGGCATTGGTGGCGCTCCTGGTGGCAATAGGAGTGTAGAGGTGAGAACGTTTGGAGATGGTTCAATTGTTGCTCCCTATTACGATTTACAAGCAACATTCGGTCGAGTACCCAAAATGCTTTTTTTATGTGCAGCTCCTACTTCAGCTGATCATGCTCTCAATTTGACTGGATTGGCCCGTACTTATAAAGAGGAGCAGGGCGTTGAGGCTGTTATTGCAGTTATGACGGGGATTCCTCACGAACGTGAAGATCACCACTTTATAGGAAAAGATGGTCTACCAATACGACAGGTTACTACTTTAAAGGACGTTGTGAGGATGTTGGCTACGAACATTGATGGTGGTTTAATTGTTCAGCCCCATTCCCTTCGATCAGTAGAATTTGGGTTTCGTTATGGATTTCCCCTTCTCCCCATAGATCCATTTAAACTAATGATGCGTAAGATTCAAGTGAATAGAGATGAGGTAGGTGTTGTAATGGGACCAGACAAAGGTCGGAAAGACGAAGGGAGAATGGCGGCATCATGGCTTGGTTGGTACATGGCGTCAGCAGAAAAAACTCGAGATCGCGAAGGCGATGGTACGCCTGTAATGTATATACCTCCTAAAGTTTTAGAATTCATTCAAAAACATAATCTTCCGGTTTTTATATATGACGATGAAGTGCGAGAAGGAGGAACTGTCGGTGGTCTTGCACGGGCTTTGGCTGGATATGCACGGTATATAGATCTGTGTATCGTAAAGATGATTTGTGCAAAAAAACAAGAAAATGGTAGATCTCAGATAATCACCCCTAAAACCGCTGTCGACCACTTAGGTCATGAACTTATTCGTCATATTACTACAACCGATGCCGTGAGTCCTTTGCTTGATTTAACACCGATTCAGCAAAAATTAGATGTGATACCACTGGAACCAGACCTTCAAAAACTTGTACATTTTCTGCAAAATAATTTAGTAAGACCAGGTGATCCTCAGTGGTTGAGAAATTCAGATCAGACAGGAACATTATTGCGATTGGATTTGAGTGTGGAGGCAATTAAATTTTAATTTGACGTGCTATACTGAGTGTACATGGATATTGAAAAAATTAAGGAGATTATTCGGAGAAAGCCGATGCTGTTTCTCCTTATTTCCCTCGGATATCTTATTCTCACCGGATTTTTAAAGTGGACGATACATCCAACGATTTCCACAGCGATATATGTAGCCGGCGGGTTGGTCGGGGTATATTTTCTGGACATTGCTGAAGTATTTTTCCGTTTGAATCCATCACCGTTTCGAAGCGTGGTATTTGCCGCGGCGTTTGCTCTCGTAAGCCTGTTTATCGTGACATCTTCCGGGAGTGTGCTGGCGAGCGGACTCGTCCTTTCGGTGTATCTCACACTTATCCTCTGGCAAATAGGAGAGTGGGGAATACAGGGAAGTGTAGGGTCGTGGTACAAAATGGTTGAGGGACCGGTCGCCATACAAACACAAAAATTACTCCTGGTTGGATTTATCGTGGTATTTTTGCTGAATACATTTCTTTTTATCCGGTGATGGTGACGTTAACCCTTGCACGAAGAGTATGAACCAGTTATTCTAATATATAGGTATGGCAAAACAAACAGATTCTTCTTTGGAACCTATTTATCGCCTCTGGGGGTGGGTACTTTTTACCTGGAGTCTCTACCGGTATTTTCTTAAACTCCCTGAGTGGGTAGATGAATTTATCGCTAAACCTCTTGTATTTGTGGCGCCGGTTCTTTGGTATGTCCTGAAAAAAGAAAAACGGACACTTGAATCCGTGGGGCTCACCGGAAAAAACTTTTTCAACAGCGTCTACATAGGATTAGGATTCGGCATGGTATTTGCCATAGAGGGAATTGCCGCTCACGCTATAAAATATGGTTCAGTAGATGTCAATCCTATTGCGGCATTCCGGGATTATGGATTTTTCCTTATTGTGATATCCCTCGCGACTGCATTTTCTGAAGAAGTGCTCAGCCGCGGATTTATATTTAATCGGATTTATGAGAAAACTAAAAATTTACCCTACGCGGCACTGATCGGTTCGGTCCTTTTTGTACTCCTCCATATTCCGATACTTGTGACAACCACAAAATTGACCGGCATGACGCTCGTTCTCTTTTTTGTCACAGATTTGGTACTGGCGCTTGCCAATAGCATGCTTTTTGTATACACCGGATCACTCGTGGCTCCGATACTTGTTCATATATTTTGGAATATGACCGTTGCCCTTTACCTTTAGGAGTATGTGCATATCATTAGTTCTTCGGGTTAGTGAAATCAATCAGGGAGTGGCTACGATGGAAGACGGTAGGATTGTCCGGATTGGACTACTCAAGGGAGTTGAAGTTGGGGATCGTGTGGAGGTCTATGCAGATATTGCCATAGCGAAGAAGGAGAAAACGCATCATGAAAAAAGGAATTAATCTTGCAATCGCAACTGCAGTCATTTCCGGTGTTTCGATATTTGCCAATTCTTTTTTTGTTTCCAAAACCGATCCGCTTACTTTTACAATCGTTCGAAATACTGTGGTTGCGCTGTTTTTGACGGCAATTCTTGCGGCATTTGGTTTCAGACAAAAGCTCAAGAATCTCACGAAAAAAGAGTGGGGGAAGCTTATTGCAATCGGCGCAATCGGCGGAGGCATACCATTCGCGCTATTTTTCACCGGTCTGTCAGAGATCGGTGCTCTGAACAGCAATATCATTCAAAAAACGTTGTTTCTTTGGGTTGCGCTCCTTGCTGTCCCTCTTCTCAAAGAGCGTATCAGTAAAATTCAGTTGGTCGGTTACGTCTCATTATTCATCGGTATGTTTGTCGTAGGAGGAACGATACGATTCGTTTCTAATACAGGTACGTGGCTTATTTTAAGCGCTACGATGCTTTGGGCTATCGAAAATGTGATTGCCAAAGTTACTTTGAAAACAGTGTCTCCGATCATCGTTTCATGGGGACGGATGGTTTTTGGTCTACCATTTCTTTTTATCGCGATGGCGGTGATGGGAAAATTTCCGCTTTTACTATCTCCGGCGGCATACGCTCCGATACCTATCATCGTAAGTAGTGCACTACTCACTTTATATGTTACGACGTGGTACAGTGCGCTTGCTCTCGCTCCGGCGACACTTGTGTCTGCGATCCTCGTGTTTGCACCGGTAGTCACTGCGCTTTTGGGTAGTGTCATCTTGAAAAAAGCAGTTGTAGGACAACAACTTACGAGCTTATTTCTTCTCACTATAGGTACGATGCTGGTTTCCAAGAAACAGGACGCTAAGCAATGACAGCAGATCCTCAGGGACTTCTCATGTGCAGCAGGTATTCGTTTGCGCCGAATTTTTTCCATTACTGCGGTCCGGAACGGCAAAACGATATATTGGGGTATGTTGAGAATAGTGCGGTAGATATTGGGTTAGCGGAAATTCTCAATCATTTCGACACACTGTATCAATATTTATTGCTTGTTGCCCATCAAAATAACATTGCAGATCCTTTTGACCAGAGAGTCGTGGAAGCCGATTGGTTAGGGAATAGTCTCTTTGGCAATTTAAAGGTAAAAGCGTTCGCCCCCCATCTGACGGATTCATTGAAAAGGAAACTTACAGGAAAAAAATTATTCGCCTCAATAAGAGGTGGAATACCACAACACAATTTTCATGTTTTGAATATTTTTATCCGAACAGGACACCATGCCGTGCCGCATACCTTGTCAACGATGGATCAATGCAGAATTAGTTGGGGTAAAGTGGTTGATATGCAAAAACAGTGTGTGGTGGCCGTGAGTCCGCTTATCTATCAAAAAAACCAACTTCTATTAGGAAAACCGGAATACAAAATCGTAACGACTATAGCAGTGAAACCCAAACAGGGGGAGTGGGTGAGTATTCATTGGGGGTATGTGTGCGATGTACTCACAGAAAGGCAACGGAATAATCTTGAACGATACACGCAGTATGCACTTGTTCAGGCAAACACATATGAAAATTTATAGCGTTGGAAATACCTTAGTAAAAGAAGATCATGCGTCGCTTTTATTGCTGCCAAAGTTGCAGTTGGAATTTCCTGATATAGAATTTGAAGAAGCCGATCCTAATGAAAATTTTATTCCCGAAGACGGGAGCATCATCATCGATACAGTACAGGGAATTGATCAGGTTACCTGGTTTGACAGTCTTGATGAGTTTGTTCAAATCCGCAGTGTGTCTCCTCACGACTATGATCTGGGGTTTCATTTGCGGTTATTGCAAAAACTTCATAAAATCAGTCGCGTCACTATTCTTGGTATTCCTGATCATGGAGCGGATTATTTGAGTGAGGTGGTAAAAAAGATAAAAGAGAAAATATTACTGTGTGGTAATCCGTAATCGTGATTGGTCGATGTAAGATAGATATCCAAGACTGGTTTTGAGCTGAACCTGATACGTTTTGGCGCCGCTATCGAGAGTTATTGGTTGAGAAATAACGAGTAAGGCCTTTCCTCCTTCAACTGATACCTCTGAAAACCACACGGGATGTTTATCCGTCACGTTAAAAAGCCGTGCATAGGCAATCTGATTGCCTGTCGGGATCCTGATGGCAACTTCAAACGTCACGGTTTTCATACGTGCATAGTTGGCAGTATTGATTGTCGCAGACAATCCTTCAATGTCTGACCATTCTTTAGCAGATCCTGATCCTGAGCCGAATGGTACGAAAAATTCTCTTACCCCTCCGGATAATACGGCTGCGGTAACGAGGGGTATCGTGGTTGTCGGTGTAGGAGTAACGGGTATTTCCTGCATTTTACTCAGGCATGATTGAGGACAGGACAAGTCAATCGCCGCAGTCTCTTTGGGTTTTCCCAATTGGCTCATCACTGCGATATCCAGGTATATAAGATTCACCGCTGTGAGAAGCGCGAATACGGTAATGCCAAATATTTGAGGTGTGTTGCCCATACTATTATTTTATCAGAGCGAGAACAAGTCCGAAAACTGAAGCGATCGAAATAACAACAACAGAGAATGTTCCGAGACTGCGTTGAATGGGTTTGTTGACAAAATTTCCCATGATATCTCGGTTATTTGTAAGTTTCAGTAAATAATAAAATACAAACGGAAGCATCATGGCGTTGAGCACTTGAGAGCCAATAACCAAGTGAAATAGCGATACATTAGGAAATGAGACGATGATGCCTGCCAGAACCAACTGGACAAGAAAGATAAGGTAAAATGTTTTACTTCGATTAAATGACGTATCGAGGCTTCCGGATAAGCCGAAAAATTCTGAAAATGCGTATGCGGTAGAGAGAGATATGATGACGATACCCATAAATCCTGCATTAAAAATGCCGATGGCAAATAGCGTACCTGCTAGCTCGCCTGCAAATGGTTTGATAGCAAGCGCTGCCTGTTCGCCGGATATCAGAGGAATGTTGTGGACAAAAAGGGTCGCGGCCGTCGCGACAATCATAAAAAATGAAAAGAAATTTGTCAGGAATGCGCCCCAATAGGTCTCAAATTGCGAGTATTTCATTCTCCCGATTTCGATTTTTTTGTCAAACGCAAAACTGCTGATAAAAAATTGTCCCCATGGTGTCACCGTGGTGCCCAACACACCTAACCCAATGATAATAAAGTCACGTATATACTCAGTTGTGAGGTTGATGCCATGGGGAATAACCAGATTGGTGACGGCGGCCACCCAGTCTGGTTTTGCTTTAAACGCAGAAAAAATGTAGACAACATAGAAGAAACTTGAAAGAAGCATAATGTTTTGATTGATTTTATAGTTGCCTTTCGTGACAAAGATAAATGAAAGGATGACGATACTGATAATGGCAGGAAGCACGGGTAGATTGAACATGGAGCTGGTCATTTTGACTGCGGCAAGGTCGACTATAATAGTCCCCATGTTGGCAATAAAAAGACAGAGGAAAATAAATAATGATACCCGGACGCCATAGTGTTCGCGGATAAGATCCCCCAATCCTTTTCTGGTCACGAGGGCTAGCCGGATGCCCATTTCCTGGGTAAGTCCCAGAAGAAACGTAATGATAAAAAGGACAAAGAGAATAGGGTATCCCAAGCGTGCACCTGCTATGGCGTAGGTCGCGACGCCTGAGGCATCATTATCTGCCATTGCGGTAATCGTCGCAGGCCCAAATATTGCAAAAAAGATGAGTAACCGCCGCCTGTATGTTCGATACAATTCTTTCATTGAATTTTCTTTAACAATAATTCTGATACGTCGTCAATAGTGATGATGCCGAGCATGTGTTTCTCGCGATTGATGATCGGTAGAGCGGGAATGTTGTATTTCAATAATTTATAAATTACCACTTCGATGGGAGTCGTGAGCAGTACGACGATTGGTTCGGTAATCATAAATTTATATGCAGGTGTATCAGCGTTCTGCATAAGAAGTTCATGAACATTAAAGACCCCGACGAGCTGATCTTCGCGGTTGAGAACATAGATAGGTCCGAGCGAAGAATAATCAGCGGTCTGAAGTTTAATGCTCGTAAGAATTTCTTTGACTGTCTGGTGAGACTCTATCGAGAAATATTCGCTCGTCATGAGTTTGCCCACCGGAGTCCGGGAAAACGTCATGAG
>CAYHEJ010000039.1:0-7071 GCA_964355625.1 uncultured Gammaproteobacteria bacterium | reverse complement strand
AGCACATAACGCTCAAAAATATATAAGCAGTGCTGTTGCAAGTGTTTTAAATCAGACTTTTAAAAAATTTGAGCTCATAATAGTAAATGATGCTTCAACAGATAAAACACTGGACATAATTAAATTTTTTTCCAAAAAGGATTCTAGGGTAAAGATAGTCAACAATGATACGAGACTCGATATTGCCAGTTCGCTTAACAAAGGAATAAATCTGGCGCAGTCAAATATAATCGCACGAATGGATGCTGACGATATAGCTTTCTCAAACAGATTGGAACTTCAATATAAATTAATCAGCAGTTCTAATAATATCTCTGTTGTTGGTGCTAACGTTGTAATCATTGATACATCTGGAAATCAGACAGCAACAAGAAGATATCCTGATACGTCAAGAGAGTTAAAAAAATGCTTGTTTCGATATAGCCCATTTGCACACCCTGTGGTGATGTTTAGGAAGAGTATGTTTGAAGAAATAGGTAGGTACAATCCAAAATATTCTCCAACGGAGGATCTTGATCTTTGGTTTAGATTGGGGAGTAAGTATGAATTTGGAAGTATTCCGGAGACATTGTTAAAATATAGAGTATATGAAAAGTCAAGTAGCCATAGTATTATTAAAGACTTAGAAATACTTGTTTTTAAAATTCGCTTGAATGCTGTGACGAAGTACAGGTATCGACCAAGTTTATACGATATAATTTATAATGTATTTCAATTTATTACATTGTGGTTTACTCCAGCAAAATATAGAGTTGCGATATATAATTTATTAAGAAATAATGATCTCATATAATATGTTAGAAGAAGAATTTGTAAGTATTTTTCCATACAACGGCAATCAATACTTGCACAATATCGCATTTGATTCGCAGAAAAACAAGGGGATCGAGAGGTCAATTTTTTTAACTCTCAAAAAATATTTAAAACAAAGAAATATAAACATTAATACATATGATATTTCTACAAAAAAAACTCCATATAAATATATTTATTTTGATTTACCTTATCCTTGGAATTTTTCCGCTTGGAAATTAATTTTCACTAACAGAAAGAAAAATATTCTTATATGTAATGAGTCTTCCTTGATAATCCCTTTTAATTATTGGAAAATATTCCACATTTTTTTTTCAAAAGTTTACACTTGGTATGATGAATTAGTGGACAACAAAAAATATTTTAAAATATTACTGCCTAAATCAAGTACTGGAATTAAAACTAAAGTTAAGAAATTTAGACAAAAGAAATTTTTAGTTCTTATTAATAAAAATACCTTGCCCTTTTTACCATTTCAGCTACTAAGATCTTTTGGAAGAGAATTGTACTCCGAAAGAATAAAGTCGATGGAATTTTTTGAACATTCCATCCAGAGTAATTTTGTTATATATGGTAGAGGATGGAATAAACCTAAAAAATACAACTTATCCGAGAAGATTTTTGGTTTTAAGAAATACTCTAATTACAAAGGAGAAATAGATAATAAAATAGAGTTATTATCTAATTTTAAATATTGTTTATGTTTTGAGAATTTAACAGATGTAAATGGATATATAACTGAAAAAATATTTGATTGTCTCAAGGCTAAATGCGTTCCTGTTTATTGGGGGGCTACTGATATAACAGACTATATACCCAAAAATTGCTTCATTGATTATAGAGATTTCGGTAGCTATAAAGAACTTCTTGATTTCCTAACTTCATTGGATGAAACAGCATATAATAAATACATTCGTAATATTCAACAATTACTGTCAGACAAAAAGTTTATCAAATTCTGGTTTGAGGAAGGTTTCGCTGAATTTTTTTATAAAGATATTTTAGAATTATTGATTCATGAATCAAGATAATAATTTCACTTTGGAATTGGAATTGAAAGCGACCAAGATGCGTATAGAAATACTTGATATGATCGTTGCGGCTCGCGGAACGCATATCGCAAGCGCTTTTTCCATTATTGATTTACTTGTGTATTTGTATGATCAGGTTCTTCACATAAACTCAAAAAAACCGAATGATCCAAAAAGAGATAAGTTTGTTTTAAGTAAAGGACATGGTTGCGCAGCTCTGTATGTTGTTTTAGCTAATTATGGGTTTTTCCCCAAAGAAGTTCTCCGATCATATTGTTCGGAGGGGAGTATATTAGGAGGACATCCAGATAGTGTGAGGATTCCTGGGGTAGAGACATCGACGGGGTCGCTTGGACACGGGCTTTCCGTGGCGGTGGGTTTTGCTTTGGCTGCCAAAATCGACAAAAATAAATCTCACGTATATTGTCTGGTCGGTGATGGAGAGTGTAATGAAGGAGCTATTTGGGAAGCGATTCAGGTAGCAGCACACCACAAACTGGACAATCTCGTACTGCTTATAGATGATAACAAGATTATGATAGGTGGGTTTACGAAGGATATTTTAAATCCGCTTTCGTTTAATGAAAAATTTCACGCATTTGGTTGGAATACTATAGAAATAGATGGTCACAATTTTCAAGACATGGTTTTTACTTTTAATAAAGCGCTAATCCATAATGGAAAACCCACCGTTATTATAGCAAACACCGTAAAAGGGAAAGGAGTTTCTTTCATGGAAAATGAAAAGGAATGGCATGGTGCGCTACCAAATGAAGAACAAATAAAGATAGCATTGAGAGAATTAAACGATAAAATGAAAATATTTCAAAAACGCTTACAATAATGAGAGATGCTTTTATTCGTTCTATATACAAAGCGACAAAGCAAAATAATAATGTGCTTTGTCTAGTTGGTGATATAGGAGCCTATCTTCTGCGAAATTACATAAAAGATTTTCCCGAAAATTTTTATAATCTCGGCGCGGCAGAAGCTAATATGATTGGGGTAGCGGCAGGACTTGCTATGTCCGGAAAAATTCCTTTTGTATACACAATAACCCCATTTGTTACCGTTCGATGTTATGAACAAATAAAGGATGATGTTTGCTATAACAACGCCAACGTCAAACTGGTTGGTATTGGAAGCGGTGTTTCGTATGGCACCATGGGATCAACACATCACTCACTTGAGGATATTGCAGTCATGAGGGCTTTACCAAATATGGTTATTTTTTCTCCATCAGATCCTCTTGAGGTGGAAGAGACGATATTTGCAGCAATGAAATACATAGGCCCAACATACATACGATTAACATTGGTATCAAAACCATTGGATTATGATAGGGGGAGTTTTCAGATAGGCAGGGCTCGAATGGTAAAAAAAGGCAGGGACGTTGCTATTATAGCAACCGGAGACATGGTTGCTATTGCGCTTGAGGCAGCTAAAATGCTTGAGAAGCATAAGATTGATTGTCATGTCGTTAATATGCATACCATAAAACCGATCGATGAAGCTTTGGTAAAGAAACTTTCGCGTGAATGTAAAGCAATAATTAGCATAGAGGAACATAGCACCATTGGAGGGTTAGGAAGTGCAATTGCTTCCGTATTATCGCAATATTCGAAAAGTAAAGCACTTTTCAAAATTATGGGTTTTGACGATGTGTTTTGTAAAGAATATTCTAAAGATAAGCTAAAAATACTCCAAAAATATGGTCTTTCAGCTCATCATGTGGTACAAGCAATTCGCAAGTTATATCTATGATACATCCGATTATTAAAGAAGATATTAAGCGTATTATTAAGAGATTAAGGAGTAACATAGATAAGTTATCAGGGAAAACCGTCCTCATAACTGGGGCATCAGGACTCATAGGTAGCTATATCGTAGAAACGATAGCTGTTTTAAACAGCGAAAAGAAGTTACATAAGCCATGTAACGTCATAGCTTTGCAAAAGAGTGTTATAACCCAAAATAGCAGATTAGGATATCTTTTGGACCGTGTTGATATACAGTTTATTTCACATAATGCAATTGTTCCATATTTGCCACAGGTAAAGATTGATTATTTTATTCATGCCGCGGGAATGTCCGCACCGGCATTTTTCCTTGCGGACCCTCTCGGTACGATAGATGTCAACGTGAGGGGTATACGATGGATTCTCGAATATGCGAAAAAACATAAGGTGCAAAGTGTTTTATATATGAGTAGCGGTGAAATATACGGTAATCCGCCGCCGGAACAGATACCCACCCCAGAATCATACGCAGGAAATGTTGCGATAAGCGACCCCAGGGCGTGTTATACGTCGTCAAAAAGGCTCGCGGAAACACTGTGTCGCATTTATTTTGAACAATACGGCGTTCCGGTCAAGATTGCACGACCGTTTATTGTATACGGTCCGGGGCTCTGTGTGTCCGACAGACGTGTTATGGCAGATTTTATACGGAGCGGTTTGAGGGGCGTACCAATAAAAATGTTAAGTGAGGGCCGGGATACGAGGTCATACTGTTATATTTCAGACGCGACGGTAGCATTTTTTCAATTGCTTCTTTCCCAAAAAAACGGTGAAGCGTTTAACGTCGCCAGCGACTTAGAAGAAGTGAGCATTTTGGATCTTGCGAAGCTCGTACATAACATTTGTCATATCACCAAACCGGTAACAATAGAGAAAAAAGAAGCTTCGTTTATACGAGGTGCGCCGAACAGAGTTTTTCCGGATATTTCTAAGCTAAGAAAGACATTTGGCTACAAACCAACCGTCGGTATTGAGGAGGGGTTGCGAAGAACTATTTCGTGGAACAAATCAGTCAACGGCCTTGATTAACCTGTTTTATCAAGCGCTCTTTTAATAAGACTATTTGTGTCATAGCTTTTGGCAAGCTCCATGGCGTTTCTTCTATACTGGGCATAGAGTTTTTCGTTTGTAAGAAGCCGAATCAGTATTGTCGCACAGCTTTGTACCGAGTAGTCCATAACGAAACCGGCTTTTTTTGCTTGGATAACGCGGGCAATAGCCGGCACGTCGGTGATGACGACTGGGAGAGCGCATCCCAGGTAGAGCTTGGGTTTCCCCGGGTCGGTAAAGTACGTATAATTATCTGATATGGGCATGTACGGGGCTATCCCAATAGCAGATTTACAGAGAAGTTTTTCTACGTCACTATGTTTTTCTACGAAGCCCAAAAAATTTATGTACCTCTCAACATGAAGATCGTGTGCCAGTTTTATTAGTGTTTGCTCATATTCGCCTTTGCCTACCACCACAAGCTGGACGTCTTTGACTTTTTTTATAATTTTCGGTAGCGCTTGTATAATGAGTTGGAGGCCTTGTTTTTCCAAAAGAATCCCCACAAAGATGAATTGGTGACGGTTTATTTTTGAGATTGGGAGCGGACGGATTCTTTCTAGATTTGCTCCCATGGGAAGCGTTACTGTTGGCGCCATACGTCGTACTCCGCTCATAAGCCGTGACTCGGTCATTTTGGGAGAAAGAACCCATATCGTATCGGCAAACAGGCAGGCCAGTCGGTCAACCAGGTGATAGAGCCGGTTCAAAATCCTATTAGGGAAACGTTGGGGAACATAATCAATGGTATAAAATATTAATTTTTTGATAATACCCAAAAAGCGGAAAGGTATCATGCTGATCGTATTTAAACAGTCGAGTGCTATGCACGCATCGAATATTTTCTTCGATTTGAGTATAAAATAGGCACTTATCCAAAAATCTGCGAAGTAAAAAAATACCTCTGGCCCGTTGCGTATCGGAGTAAAAAGTTGTTCCTTTAGTTTTCCATTTTCATAGACAGACATTGACGATCGTTTGTCATCTGCATATGGGAAGGGATGTTCTATATAGACTATTTTGTTGACTTTTTTGAGTAGGTACTCACGTACTTCCTGGGGAGGACCGCCTCCAGCTGTAGCTCTAACATAAAAATGCGAAAGGACAAGAATATTTGAATTATGAGATAATTTCATGTTCTGCAGGTAGTAATGTATGGTAATTAATTTATGCTTCTCTTTCAAGTGTGCTTCTGATATCATGCTTCAACAAGGATTTTAGATTTTATGAGCTTAAAAAATATTGTTAAAAATACTGTGGCTCCGCCTCAAGAGTCACTTAGAGATAACTGGGTGATTGATAAATTACTTTCGATTCCTAAAGGACAAACGATTATAGATGTTGGGGCAGGCGAGATGCCATATAAACCCTATTGCAAGAATTTAAAATATGTAAGCCAGGATTTTGGTAGGTATACCGGAAAAAAATTAAAAAAAGGAATACCTACGGGTAGATTTGATGCTTCAAGCGTTGATATTATTTCAGATATTACTGAAATTCCAGTTAAAGACGGCGAGTTTGATAATGTTCTGTGTACCGAAGTTTTTGAGCATATTCCCGATCCATTTTCAGCACTTGCCCAGATGAATAGAATAAGTAAGAAGGGCGGTACGTTAATTTTGACTGCGCCATGGACTTCTCTCACTCATTTTTATCCCTATTTTTATTATTCAGGTTTTGCTGAGAATTTTTACAAACAAAACCTTCCAAAATTTGGTTATATGATAAAGGAGATGTATGTGTATGGTAATTATTTTGATTGGTTGGCTTTAGAGTACGTTCGCACCCCTTTAATTATTTGGGGGTATAATAATTTTTTAGCCCTTGTGTTTATGCCGTTTGTAATTTTGGCAATACCGTGGTATATCTTGCTGAGATTATGTAGCAAATTATTCCCTCAATCGAGAGATACACTCGCATGGGGTATATGTGTGGTGGCAACAAAAATGAAAACAATTAAAAAATTATAGTCTAATAAATGAAATTGTTACAAAAGAAAATAATAACGTATTTTACAATTATTCTGTTACTTGCGATCATAGTTTTTTTAACATATCGTGGAGTCTTTTTAACATTTTTTCAGCAGGACGAATGGCAGACGACAGGTAACCTTATAATAAAAGGGATGCGTGTCTTATATGATGTAGAGCTCGGTCAAAATCCGCTGCGATTGTTCTTGGCGGAAGGGCGAATCTTTTCCGGTTTAATGTATCTTATCCTCTATAGCATACAACGATTTTCTGTTGCTCCAATTTTTACTTTTAGTTTATTTGTTCAGGTTGTTAACGCATTATTAGTTTTTCTTTTAGGAAAAAAAATGACAAAAGGTATTTTTGTTGGCCTGATTGCTTCACTATTTTTTGCCGTGAATAGTGTGT
>CAYHEJ010000038.1:0-7096 GCA_964355625.1 uncultured Gammaproteobacteria bacterium | reverse complement strand
CGCCGCACTATTTGTACGCTCGGCCTACGGCCTCGCTTATTTTCAGCGCGCGCGATTTTTGCTCGGCTATCGCCGAGCACCCGTATTTTAACCCCAAAAAAGGGATTTTAAAAGGAGAGGTTGTCAAAAATTTTTTTAGCAGTATCTTTTACAAACGCATCACTTGTTGCACCAAAGACTTTGACTTCATAAACATATTGAGGAGTTACAATCATTGTATAGGAAACATCAAAATTATCCTCAGTAACTACCAAATCGGCAACACTCTTACCCCATCTCGTAGTAGGTGTATTGCTTTTTATTTTGTAAGTTGATGCGTCCATTCCTTTTTCACCTGTTGATTTATTATATTTATCAATTTCAGCAGTCAATGATGAAATTAAAGCACTGTTGTTGGCAAAGCGAGCGTTGTTTGGAATACAGCTAACGGCTACTGCTTGAGAAATATATCCACTTGCTTCATCAGGACTTGCGAACATAGTAATTGCTTGTTTATATTCCTGATTTGTTAAAAAAAGTTTAGAAAGTAAGTTTGGGTAAGAGCCACCGCGTGGGAAATCCCAAAATCTTCCACCACCTTGTTCACTGGTTACTGATGGTTGGCGGTTTACATCTACTGGATAGTAATAGGGTGCTTCTTTAGGTGGGATTGCAAACTTCACTCCACATTCACCATTATTTTTGTAACTCCAGCCTATTGGCAAGTTACTGACTTCTTGACTCGTTGGTGAAGTTGTTGGAGTATTTGGTTCGGGAGTGGCAGTAGGACTAAGTTGATTTTGTCCGTTATTTGTATACTGTTGAGAATTTGAAGATTGTTTACCCAAGTAATATCCTCCAAAACCAAAAAGTACAAAACAAGCTACAATTATCCCACCAATCATCAAATAATTTGTTTTTGGTTTTTCTGGTGTCATCACAGGCTGACTCACCGGATTTTGCCCGATTTGTTGTGTATTTTGATTACTAGCATTAACTTGGTTTTCCATATGAATCTCTATGAAAAAGTATATCATATTTTTGAATTTCAAGTATGGTAAACTGAAATTAAGTTCTTTAAAATTTTTGCGTCACGTCAAACGTGACAGCCGCGTTTGACGCGGAGTTTTTCTTTTGATTCCGATTTCATCGGGATCGTTCGAGCCGACTTTTTCGGAAGCGCGGCGGGAGACGACATCAAGCTGGGGCTGATTCAATACGTCAATGATTTTTTAAATACTGAAGTGTATTTTTCAAAAACTCTTTTAACTGTAATCTTCCGTAACCGCTTTTCAGGAATTCCTCACGGGATTTGGCATCTTTAGAATTAACAAAATACTCATAATGAATTAGTTTGAATGGCGTTCGTAGTCTAGTAGATGATACTTTTCCGTTAGCATGAAGAGTTAGTCTACTCTTTAGATTATTAGTGTAGCCAATATACAAACCTTTATCTCTGAGACTTAAAAGAATATAGACATAGTATCTTGAATCTGAAACGTCTGACGTTTCTTTCATATGAAAATATAATCAGAGGTCGCGTCAAACGCGACTCGCTTACAAACTTGGCTTCTGGCGAAGCCGCGTTTGACGCGGTGAGTCGGCTGAGATTCGAACTCAGAACCAATAGCTTAAAAGGCTACTGCTCTACCATTGAGCTACCGACCCACTATTTCTAATGTGATTATAGCAATAATCTATTCTTGAGGCTAGCCCGCATGCAACAAAATATCCCAAGGTCTTCATTTGATGCAAAATACGCTTCCTACAAGAGTCAGTTCAGATAGTTTGGTAGTATCGGAATAAAAAGCAGATGCGCTACCGCCATCGAGATTGATGGCAGAGGTTATACCCAGCGACTCAAGTAAAGCAATTTTATCTACGAGTTCCGGAAGCGTACGTAATAGTGGTCCTTCAAATACAGCATCAGTATTATAGAGCGTCAAAAAAATAACGTTTCCTGTGTTTTCAATGACAGCTATCATTCGTCTGGCATGTTCGTCGTTTGATAGGTGTAAGATACGCGGTTTGCCGTTTTCAACAAGCATTGGACCGGTCTGGAGAGCAATGCCAGTGCTCTTAGACGGAGGAGTTGAAGTAATGGATGCTTTTCCTTCGTCAATCCAAAAGTATCCGTTCAGAAGTGTGCTTTGAATCGAATTATGTATTTTTTGTCCTTTTGTAACAAAATAACCTAATGGTTGTGACTTTGTATCATAAAATCCGCCGTTGACAGCACTATTGCACGTATTGCTCAGTATAAGAGAAGTAACGTCGGTTTTGCTATCAAAATTGGGAATCAAAGAAATATCCGTTGGAGGTGATCGAAAAAAGGCATACGTGAATGTTTCACCGTTCACTTTGACTATTTTAGAAACTGGAGTTGCCAAGGGAGTGGGTGATATTGAGAAAAAAATATACGCAATGAGAGTCCAAATGGCTTTCACTTATTGAAATTTAGGAGATTTTTTGACAAGTTTTGCGACATACACAATTTCCCTGATTTGTCCGTCGCTTGTTTCTATTTCTGTCGATCCGCTCATGCGTTGGTACTCACGCAGATAATCCGAAAGAGCAGTATTGGCTTCCTTGATTTCCATTGTAACACTTCTGACTTTATCCGCTAATTGTTTATTTCCTGATATCTGCAAGATTTGATATTTGGTTTGAGCTTTGACTTTTGCAGACTTCTTGGCTTCTTCATTGTGAAGTCTGTACGTCTCATCGTTTTCCAAAGCACTTGTGAGCATTTCCCGCTGTTTTTTTAGTTCCGCCTTGCCTTTATCGATGTTAGCGACATAGGTCTTGATCAGTTGTTCCAAGTCTAAGAGAACCTGTGCTTCATTTGGTGTATCCATAGAATACTACTGTAGCGGGAAAAGGGGAATAAATCAATGGTATAATTGACCAATGTCTCAAATTGCGATGATCTCGTTTCATACGTGTCCCCTGGCTAGTGAGGAAGGCAAGGAAACCGGCGGTATGAACGTTTACGTGTTGGAGCTATCCCGCGCGCTTACCCGAATGGGTCATCAGGTAGATATATTTACACGATCACAGGACGAACACAATAAAGCAATCGTAGAGGTTGCAGACGGTTTACGTGTTGTACACCTTGTCGCAGGACCGCAGACTCGGCTAAATAAAAAAGAGTTATTTCCCTACCTGTCGGAATTTGTAGAACACTATAATGATTTTTGTAAAAATAATACCATCTCGCATGCCATCATCCATGCGCATTACTACCTCTCAGGACTCATTGGCCTTCAAATTAAAAATCGTCCGATGATACTATCCTTTCATACACTTGGTCTTATGAAAAACCTTGTCGCGCGAAACATCGAAGAAAAAGAAGATGATAAACGGATAGAAGCAGAGATGTATTTGGGGAAACTCGCGAAAAAAATAGTTGCTCCGAGTAAAAGCGATAAAAATTATCTCCGATATTTGTACGGAGTACCGCAAAAAACTATAGAAGTCATACCTCCCGGAGTCAACACCGATTTATTCCGTCCGATGGATATGGAATCAGCAAAAAAGCACATTGGCCTGTCAATGCAAGATAAAATGATTTTGTTTGTCGGCAGAATAGAGCCCCTCAAAGGTATTGATATGCTTATGTACGCGATGAAAATCGTGACTGAGCGAAATCCCGACACTAAGGTCTGTTTGTGTATAGTCGGAGGCGATATATCTCAGCCGCAGGATGCATGGAGCGATACGCTCCGAAATCTCAACGCAGTCCGTCACACGCTTAATATGTCTACCACAGTTACGTTTGTCGGACAAAAATCACAGGAGATGTTGCCATATTATTATAATGCTTCTGAAATGGTCGTTATGCCATCGCACTACGAATCATTTGGCATGTCCGCTCTTGAGGCTATGTCCTGCGGCGTACCGGTTATTACCACGAATGTCGCAGGCGTGTCGAGTCTTATCGATGAGACACATTCATCTCTCATTACCTCGGTGAACAACCCACTTCTTTTGGCTACACAGATAGAGCATCTTCTGCATCTCCCTGAAAAACGTGCTGCCATGCGCGCAGATATTCGGAACAATGTGTTGGATTTATCCTGGGGAAATATCGCAGATAAAATGTCTGCCCTGTATCGCGAGGTGTATGAGAATTAAATACATTTTATTAGTTGTTTTTAGTATTTTTATTGTACTGCTCGTGAGCAAATTTCGTCCACGTACTCTTGAAACTTCTGATAATCTTCAGGTCGTCGCATCGATTTATCCACTCTCTTTTTTTGCGTCAGAGATAGGGGGAGATAAAGTTGATGTAAGAACTATTACCCCTTCAGGCGTAGAGCCCCATGAGTATAATGCAACAGTTCGAGACATGGTTTCGATTGAAAAAGCAGACGTAGTAATTATCAATGGAGCCCTAGAAAGCTGGCAGGGAAGCAACGTTTCTACGATTGTAGCAGGCGACGGATTAATAACCAAAAATGATCCGCATATTTGGCTTGATCCGATTCTTGCAAAACAAGTAGCGCATGTTATAGCTTCGGCATTCATGAAATTCGATACGCAAAATTCAGAATATTACAAACAGAATGAAAAAAAACTCGACAATTTGCTTGATCAACTCGATCAGGCGTATACCGTCGGACTTAGACAATGCGAATTAAAAGACTTTATTACATCACACACAGCTTTCGGATATCTTGCAACACGATATCATCTGCAGCAAGTATCCATTGCTGGACTATCACCGGACACTGAACCGAGCGCAAAACAGCTGATTGACATAGCCAATTTTGCCAAAGATCATAAAGTAAAATATATATTTTTTGAGAAATTGGCTAGTCCCAAACTTTCTCAAACGATTGCTACGGAAATTGGCGCGCAGACACTCGTCCTTGACCCGATTGAAGGACTGAGTGATGATGATAGGAAAGCCGGTAAAAATTATCTATCAATTATGCGGGAGAATTTGCAAAATTTACAAACGGCAATGCTATGCAAACAGTAGATCACACGATAAATATTATTGAAATATCACATATTTCTTTTGCGTATCAAAAACCGGAGTACGCAGTCAGAAACATCTCCTTCAATGTTCATAAAGGTGACTATCTCGGTATCATCGGCCCAAACGGAGGAGGTAAAACTACGGTTTTGAAAATTATGCTCGGGCTTTTGAAGCCTATGGAGGGTCACGTCAAACTTTTTGGTCAGGAGATAAACAATTTTAAAGATTGGTATAAGATAGGGTATGTTCCGCAAAAAGCAACTTCCATTGATGCGAATTTTCCCGTGACGGTAGAAGAAGTTGTCTCTATGGGAGTGCATGGCAAGCGCAATAGGAAAAACGTTGACACAGCTCTTTGCGAGGTCGATATGCTTTCGTATAAAAAAAAGCGTATCGGAGAGTTATCAGGAGGACTGCAGCAGCGTGTTTTTATTGCACGTGCGCTTGTGAGTCAACCTGAAGTTATATTTTTGGATGAGCCAACCGTCGGAGTTGACAGCAAAACTCAGGAACTATTTTATCTTCTTCTCAGAAAATTGAATAAAGAGCTTGATCTTACACTTATCCTTGTTTCACACGAATTGGATATTGTCGCTCGGGAAACGACAGAAGTAGCCTTCATTAATCACACGCTCGTGAGTTACTGTACTCCGGACGAGTTAACGAAAAGTGGTACTTTAGAGCATTTATACGGTAAAGATCTCAAATATATAGTGCATGATCACGGAGGAGTACGCTAACAGCTATGTTTGACATATTTCAATATGGATTTATGATCCGAGGCCTTGAGGCAGGTATCATCGTGGCGCTCATCGCACCGCTTATTGGTATTTTTCTCGTTCTCAGGCGATATTCGCTTATAGCAGATACTCTTTCTCATATTTCACTGGCAGGTGTCGCTATCGGTCTTATTTTAAAAATCAACCCGCTCTTGACAGCAATTGTTACGACTCTTGTTTCTTCCATTGTTATAGAACGGCTCAGGATTTCTAAAAAAATATACGGTGAATCAGCATTAGCCATATTTCTTTCAGGGAGTTTGGCCATCGCAATAGTACTTCTCAGCCTTGCCCATGGATTTACCGTCGATATATTTAAGTATCTTTTTGGAAGCATTGTCACCGTGACGCAAACGGATGTAGTGGTTATCGGAATAGTCGGCATCGTAGTGCTCTGTGCAATCATAGCTCTGTATAAAGAGCTCGTATATATAACGTTTGATGAAGAATCAGCTCAGGTCAGCGGTATACCAACGAGAAGGATAAATTTGCTTTTTATCGCCCTTGTAGGGCTCACTGTATCCCTCGCTATACCTATCGTCGGAATTCTTCTTATCGGCGCTCTTATTGTAATTCCAGTGGTAAGCGCACTGCAGTATAAAAAAAGTTTTTTACAAACAATTATGATCGCCGAGTGTATTTCAGTCTTTTCTGTCGTGTCCGGCATTATTGCTTCTTTTTATTTGGATATATCTTCCGGAGGGACAATAGTTCTGGTGGCATTAGCTATTTTTATCTCGACATTACTTATAAAAAGAACATGATTTACCTAGCCGGAGATAAATATGGATTTAAAGCTATAGCAATAGTCGAAAGCTACGTCAAGCTTCATAAATTTGATTTTCAAAATTTGGGAGTAATAAATGCTAGAGAGAATATGAAGCTAGAAGATATGATCCCGTTGGTAGCCCGTATCGTATTAGCAAGTACGGAAAATTGCGGTGTTTTGTCCTGCGGTACGGGCGTAGGAGTGGAGGTTGGTGCGAATAAATTCAGCGGAATTCGCGCGTGCCTCGCGACGACGAAACAAATAGCGCAGTGGGCAAGAGTTTATGACAACTGCAACGTATTATGTTTAGTAGGATGGGAAAATACAAAAGAAGAAATTAATCAGATACTCGATGCGTGGTTTTCAAGTACGTTTGACGGAGACAGAGACCGCCTGAGCATGTTTGATGCCTTCGATTCATGGAGATGAACTCATGAGTTATAGAGCGAGCCGGGGTTCATCGATAAATCCGGAGGGAAGCAAAAAGATTTTGGTATAACGACAAAGAGGAGTTTATCATCGTGGATGATGTATTTCTTCCTAGATAAAGAGTTTCTCACTTCATTTTCATCCCACCACCGT
>CAYHEJ010000037.1:0-7139 GCA_964355625.1 uncultured Gammaproteobacteria bacterium | reverse complement strand
TAATTTTATCCAATTCCGATAATTTCCCGTCAAGCGGATGAAAATCAAATTTAAAATCACAACCGTGATAAAAAATACCGATCGGTGTTTGAATGATGAGATTAGCGGCATCCGGCACCGAGTGAGTCACATGGACAAATGATACGGTAAAAGGACCAATGCGAAGCACCTGATCAAATGTCACAGGTGTCACGAGTGTTTTTATGCCCCGTTCCTTGAGTTTAATATTGGCAAATGCGGCAGTCAGTGTCGTTCCCCACATCGGCACCCTTCCGAGCTTGGGATAGACATGGGCAATTCCCCCGATATGATCATCGTGCCCATGGGTAAATACCAATCCGCGAATCATGCCTTTTTTATTTTCTAAATAGCGGACGTCCGGCAGTACCAAATCCACGCCAAACATTTCTGCATCCGGAAACCCTATCCCGCAGTCGACAATAAGAATATCGCGGAGCTTCCCGTCATACCGGTATTCATAGACGAACATATTTTTCGTCACGTTGCCGGTACCTCCGAGTGGAAGTATGCATATAGATTCTTTTCCGCTCGTAGAAGATCCTTCAAATACGGGTCCTTTTTTTCGTCTCGGGAGAAAGGGGTTTATCATGTGGTTAATAACTATCTACAAATTCTTTCAAATTTTTTTCGTCTATATGAAATTTATTGCCTTTACCCTCTACAATCATACGCGCAATCTTGCGACAGACGCTGTTTATCGTCCGCTCAAGACTCCGGATACCCGAATCAAATCCGAGCGGCCGGACAAGTTTGGGCCAGATAGACACATCAATCGTCAGATTATCCGGTGTGAGTCCGGATTCACGCATAAGTTCCGGCAAAACATAATCTTTAGCAATAGTAATTTTTTCTTCATCAGTATACGAAGGCATTTGAATAGGTTCCAGGCGATCCAACACGGCTGTGGCGACATTTGTCGTATTATTGGCAGTTGCGATAAATAGCACTTCGGATAAATCAAATGGGTAGTCTAAATAGTGATCCGTAAATGCAGCGTTCTGTTCCGGATCCAAAAGCTCAACCAACACACCCATGATGTCTCCTCGCGAATGATCAGCCACACGGTCAATTTCATCCAAAAGTATCACGGGGTTTTTCGTCCCTGCGTACCTGAGTCCTTTGAGGACAAGTCCTATTTCCGCATCCGGCCGGACTCGCGACTGACCACGAAGATCAAGGGCATCACTCATTCCGCCAAAGGGTATCCGGACAAACCGGCGTCCCATGGATTGAGCGATAGATTTAGCAAGCGTGGTTTTACCCGTACCCACAAGTCCGACTAAACATAATATCGGAGCTCTCCGGGCAAGCGATGTACTAGATTCCAGACGCAGCCGGTCCTTATTGAGTTTTAATACAGCAAGATATTCCAAAATCCTGTCTTTCACCGGCGCAAGCCCGTAATGATTTTTGTTTAGCATGTCGTGCGCTTTAACCAGATCCAACACGTCAACAGTCCTCTCGTTCCACGGTAAATGCACGACCCAATCGATATAGCGGAGCATGAGTTCTATGTGGACGCGGGCGGTAATATCGTTTTCCAACCGGGAACTCTCTTCCAGATTTCCCAATACACGGGATTCCAGATCAGGAGGAAGCTTCACCTCGGAAACTTTTTTCCGAAGCATCATGACCTCATCGGACAGTTTGGACATATACCTCTATCATACTCCTAATACCTTCTTCTGGTAAACGGACGCCGGGGGCCGGCATCCCGCCTCTCACGCGGTGGAGATTTTTTGGCATCCTCACCAAAAAGCATGGATAAGTTCACGCGATGTTGATCGTCTATCTCCATAACGCGGACTTTGACTTTTTGACCGATTTGTACGACATCGGTGGGTGCTCCCACAAATTCCGTCGACATTTGCGAGACATGTACCATGCCTTCTTTACCCGGCAATATCTCGACAAACGCTCCAAACGGCAATATCCGCTTTACTTCCCCTTCAAATTCCTCATCCACATGCACTTCGCGCGTCAGTCCTTTGACCCATTCCACGGCTTTAGTAACGCCTTCAGCATTGGTACCGGATATCATGACGGTTCCGTCATCTTCCACATCCACCGTGGCTCCTGTTGACGCGATAATCTGCCGGATCATCTTTCCTCCGGGTCCGATCACTTCACCGATTTTCTCAACCGGTATTGTCACGCGGGTTACCTTTGGCGCGTACTGAGACAATGATTTTCTATACTCTGGAATCACAGAAAGCATTTTTTCTAAAATATTCTGCCGTGCCATCTGTGCCCGTGCCAACGTCTCTTTAATCATTTCATCGGTAATCGGAACTTTTACATCCAATTGAATGGCAGTAATACCATTTTTGGTTCCTGCGACTTTAAAATCCATGTCGCCTGAAAAATCTTCGATCCCTAAAATGTCGGTCAGTAGCACATATTTGTCTTTTCCGGTCATGAGTCCTATGGAAATTCCGGCAACCGGCTCTTTGATGGGGACGCCTGCGTCCATAAGGGCGAGCGTCGATCCGCAGGTCGATGCCATGGAGGTTGAGCCATTACTGGACATGACCTCTGACACCAAGCGGATTGTGTACGGAAACTCCTCTTGAGGGGGAATGACCGCCAAAAGCGCCCGTTCAGCAAGCGCTCCGTGACCGATCTCGCGGCGGTTTGGGGTCCCGATTCTTCCGGTTTCTCCTACTGAATACGGCGGCATGCTGTAGTGATGAATATACCGCTTCGACTCTTCTCCGGCCGGGCTTTCGATCAACTGTTCCAAAGATGGCGTACCAAGAGTGACGATCGTCAACACCTGAGTCTGGCCCCGTTTAAACATCGCGCTTCCGTGCGTCCGCGTGAGAAGTCCTATGTCGATAGAAAGCGGACGGACTTCATCGATTTTTCTTCCATCAAACCGTTTGCCCTTTTCCAGTACATTTTCACGGACTTGTTTTTTAAACAATGCATCAAGCGCCTCTTCAATGGCTTTGACGGTATAGACGTTTTCATACGCTTCGGTAATGACCTTGGCAAGCTCCGCTACTTCCGTCCCGCCAAATTCTTTTTCAGCTTTTTTGGCAAACGCGAGTTCCATTTCCTTTTTATAATCTTTGACGATTTTAGCTTTCAACTCGTCAGTCTGTGTGGTTTCCGGTACTGCGGCTTTTGGTTTCCCGACTTCTTTAACCAAGTCGTCAATGAGTTTGATGATTTTGACGTTCGCCTCTTTGGCTTTGAGTACTGCTTCGTATGTCACTTCATCTGAAGTTTCACAAAACCCACCTTCAAGCATAAGCACTTTGTCTTTTGATGAGGAAACGATAAAGTCAAAATCGCTCATTTCCTGTTCAGTAATCGTGGGGTTCACAATGAGTGCTCCTTTATCTCCCTCTGCTCCATGCACATACCCCATCCGTACTGCAGAAACCGGTCCTGCCCACGGAATAGAGGAAATGGATATCGCCGCAGACGTGGCAACGAGTGCCAAAACGTCCGGATCATTGACGCCATCGACCGACAACACCGTAATAATCACCTGAACGTCATGTTTATACGACTTAGGGAACAGGGGGCGGATTGACCGGTCAATCACGCGGCCGGCAAGTACTGCATCGTCTGTTGGTCTTCCTTCACGTTTGACCCACCGGGATCCTTTGATGCGTCCGCCCGCGTAGAGCCGTTCGACATATTCAACACTAAGCGGAAAATAATCAAGTGTCGTTTCGCGGCTTGATGCGACAACTGTAGCCAACACCATCGTATCGCC
Organism: uncultured Gammaproteobacteria bacterium; assembly: GCA_964355625.1. Lineage (GTDB taxonomy): Bacteria > Patescibacteriota > Microgenomatia > UBA10105 > UBA927 > CAYHEJ01. The sequence goes on along the minus strand of CAYHEJ010000037.1, from coordinate 3,388 downwards.
GTATTGAGCCAACACCGCCGCATTTGCCTGCTCGGCAAACCGTCCGACTTCCAAAGATAACGTCCGACCGCTCAATTCTATGGATTTTTTAACTAAAGCTTGTTTTGACATATGAGATGGTGAATTCTTTTACTTTCCTAAACCTAATTTTTGCGCAATGCCTTTATACCGTTTCACGTCTTTTTTCTCAAGATAGTTTAAGAGTCTTCGACGCTTACTCACAATCCCCAATAATCCGCGGCGTGAATGATTGTCAGCAGGATTGCCTTTCAGATGAAGCACGAGTTTTTCTACGCGTTTCGTCAAAAGTGCCACTTGTACTTCAGGGCTTCCCGTATCGCCTTCTTTTACCTGATAGAGGGAAATGACTTCCTGTTTCTCTTCACTTGGCGCCGGCATTTCTACTTCCGTTTTTTTTACTTTCTTTTCTTTCGTCACTTTTTTTACTGCTGGTTTTTTCGTGGTCTTTGTCGCCATAGAGTAATCAAAAAGGAGCGATATTGTGCTCCAATAGTTCGTATTTTACATCATTGAGAGGAAAATTACAATTAGGAAATATTTGAGCTTTTGAAAATTTTTGGCTTGAGCCAATCGGACGGAGCCAGTGCCGGATTTGCCGGTTCAACGGCGACTGACTGCGGCGCTACAGTACCAAACCGTTTTCCTCCTGCTTTCAATGCTGCAGCAGCAAGTTCAAAAGCACGAGCGCTCACATTAGAATTTTGGAAATTGTTCGTTGCGCCGTAGAGTGCATTCAATAAATTCGTTGCTATATCCTCAGTCAGAGCAATCCCTAAGCCTGATATAAGCTCTGCGACGACTTCGGCAGTCGAAGAGGCTTGCGGATCAACCATATTCGTGTGTCCGTATTGAGCATTATTCGGGTGCCGGTCGACGTTGACGATCGGTTTAGTCGCGTACATATCCTTATCTTCATCAAAAAGTTTTTTGAGTCCCCCGAGGTGTATCGTATCGATAGTAATGATGAGGTTTGCAGCACTTCCTGCGAAGGCATAATGAACTTTATCCTGACTAAATACATCAAATCCAGGGCGGGGCTCGATGACGAGATTAAACTTGTCTCCTTCTATATTATAGCTAACCTTTTCGATAGAACCATCAACATAATCCAGAGATATAACAAAATTTTTCTTCCCCAGACCGCTTATGACTTTATTGGCGCCAATAAAGCTTGAAAGCTCTACCGTCATGGGATCGGGACAGGCAATTGTGACTTTTTTCCCGAGCGTCGTTAAGCCTAAATAAAGTGCAAGCGCACTTCCCATGCTGTCGTGCGTCGGATGTTCGTGAGTAACTACAAGCACATCATGTGCTTTGTCCACCAAATCTTTAATTTTGGTTATGTCGTTGGTAAAATCCATACTATCCTGTAGTAACTGCGATTATACCATCATTGAGCTGAAACGCAACTATCCGGTCCAATAGCACCCCGCATTCACCGCCAAGCTCGACTTTTGTGACTTCCTCTTTTGCCTTACGGATAGATTTGATCTTCGCCCGTCCGATTTCTTCTTCCGCGCGCAATATTTTGACGCTGTCTCCGCGGGCCAAACGACCGGAAATAATCCGGGTTCCCGCGATACGTGTTTTTTCAAACGGAAATTCAGCTATCACTTTCCCTACTCCCAATTCCCGCTCCTGTGTCAGGACTTCTTTCATGCCGGATACGACTTCTGCAAGCTCATCAAGAAGTTCATAAATTATATTATAGGTCCTGTAGATTACTTTCTCTGTCTGGGCTAATTTAACCACAGCACTCGGACATTTTACATTAAATCCCACGATAAACGCTTTTGAACTTCGGGCAGCAAGTACGTCGGCTTCCCCAATATCACCCACGCCGCTTGCGATCACCCGCACGCGATCGCCTAGCGATGCAACGATTGCCTCAAGCGTGCCGGCAGTATCTCCTTTTAAGATAATATTAAGCTTTTCCTTCTGCTGATCTTGCACAGGTTTCAACCAATCAGGAAGCTCTTGCTGGGAATAGAGCTTAGAAACTATGGGTTTAGACAATTCTGACGCAACGGAAATTGGCACATCCAGAATGACCGATCCAACCCCCGGAAGGGTGGTAAAGCCTAGCACCTCGACGGGTTTTGATGGGCCGGCTTCTTTCACAGACTTCCCGAATTCATCAAACATTGCCCGTACGCGTGCTATTCCTTTGGCTCCTTCATAGAGCGTTTGCCCCGACCGGAGCGTACCTTTTTTCACAATAATCGAAGCAACCATTCCCTTCCCTTTGTCTAACCGCGTTTCAATAACCACACCTTCAAACGGGGCTGTGGGTTCGCTTTTGAGCTCCTTCATCTGTGCCACAAGAATAATAAAATCCAATAAATCATCAAGACCGGTGCCTGCTTTGGCAGAAACCGGGACAATCGGTACATCGCCCCCGAATCCTTCCACCTGGACGCCCGCTTTGGCAAGATCCTGCTTGACGCAGTCGAGATTAGCAGTTGGTAGATCAATTTTATTGACGACCACGATCATCGACACACCTGCTTTTTTAATTTGTTCAATAGATTCCTTCGTCTGAGGTTTTACACTATCATCTGCAGCGACAACCAAAAGCGCAATATCACAAACTGTGGCTCCGCGGGATCGCATTTTGATAAATGCCTCATGTCCGGGGGTATCTATAAAGGTAATTGTTCGTTTGTCTGATTCCACTTGATACGCACCTATATGCTGCGTGATACCGCCAAATTCGCCGACGGCGACTTTTGTTTTTCTTATGGCATCAAGGAGTGTTGTTTTTCCGTGATCAACGTGACCTAAAACCGCAACAATTGGAGGCCTGAAAGAAGATTTTTCTGGTTGTGTCTTTTTTTTCATAATAGTGTAATTCGGAGCGGTTCATACCTATTCTTCGACCGCTGGCGTTGCTGTTTTTGGCATTCCTTTACCACGAATATCAATTTTCCATCCGGTCAACTTTGCTGCAAGCCGTACATTTTGTCCATCCCTGCCAATTGCGAGAGATAATTGATCATCCGGAATGAGAACTTCTGCAGATTTTTTCTTTTCATCAAGGATAACGTCGATATCTTTGGCCGGGGCCAAGGCCGCAGCAATGAACAGCTTGGCATCTTCACTCCACTGAATGATGTCTACTTTTTCGTTTCCTCCCAATTCACCAATCACTCCCTGTACGCGTACACCCTTCTGACCGACACAGGACCCTACGGGATCTACTCCGGGTTGATTGGAATAGACAGCTACTTTTGTGCGTCCGCCGGCTTCCCGGGCAACTACACGCAACTCAACTGATCCTTGGGCGACTTCCGGCACTTCCCGCTTAAATAGCCCTTCAACCAATCCTTTATGGGCGCGCGATACAATTATTTCATTTCCACGTGCG
>CAYHEJ010000036.1:0-7226 GCA_964355625.1 uncultured Gammaproteobacteria bacterium | reverse complement strand
TAATATCACCTGAAAGTTTATACGCATTGCCAAGATTGTAATATGCGTTTGCATAGTCGGGCTTGAGTGCGATAGCCCGCTTAAATTGAGTAATAGCTTCAGGATATTTTTTGAGCTGTACAAAGACTAACCCAAAATCCACAGATAACATAGGATTGGTAGGATCAAGCGACAGGGCCTGCTGGTAGCTTGCGATTGTCCAATTATCTGCGTTTTGCGCCACGCCAATGAGTTGTTGATACGTTCGGGCGAGATTTTCTATTGCTATGACGTCCGACGGCGCAAGCTCTACGGCACGCTTGGCCTCGAAGATGGCCTGCTGGATGAGTTGAGGAATCATTTTTTGATCGTTCGTCGAAGCGGCCAGAGCCATATTAGTCTGACTCAATATCATGTGATATCGGGCGATATTGGGGTTATATTGTATTGCTTTTATTTGCAGATTGTATGCTGCAGTTCCTTCATGTTGTCGGGCCCTTTGCAGGGATTGGTAAAAAATGAGTTCTGAGGCGGAGACACGGCCAATTCCATACAACGCTCCGATACAAAAAATTCCGGAGATGAGGACAAAAATAAACCGTCCGGATCTGTTGGTAAGATGCAGTATAATGTGGTGATTATTTTCTTGAGACAGAAGAAGCACCAGAACAATAAGAACTGTGAGACTTGGGGGCGCTATTAGAGCCGTAAACCAGAGGAAATTTTTCATCTTACTTCCGAAAAAACTCTTCAGAAATAGCAGGCTTGCGCCCATTCCCAACAGTCCATACGTGGCGGCAAGATGGAAAAGAAGATTTGCGTTTGTGGTAAATCGTACGGGCCAAATAGGCGTGAGATTGATATCAGCGGGTCTGGCTTTTGTAAACGCACCAAGGAAATTTTCCGCTCCAACACCGGCTAGTGCTGTCTTAGGATTTTTCAACACATCAAGAGTAATTACCCAGCCGACTTTGAGCGGCAGGATCGATTCGTTGATGTGCGGCACCAACTGCCAGAGAGTGATGCCAAGGCCGGAAACGACGACGAATGTCATAATACTATAGAAGGCTATATGCGACTCTCGTTTGCTTTTGATGGCTTTCAGTATTTCTCCGATGAGTAATGGGAGAACTACAATAAGCAGGGTGACAGTCGAGGTCATTGATCCGGTCGGTATCTGATACATTGAGAGAAGTCCTACTATTGTTGTAGCCACATACAAAGAGACCAGGATTAGACGTTTTGCTTTATCGTGTACAAATAGAAGTGAAAAGATTGTAAGCGCACTAAACGTCAGGGGTCCAAAAGGCATGAGGAGGGCTTCTATTTTATTGGATGAGGCGACAAAGAGACTTACCAGAGACGCGGAGGTTATAGCGGCCAGTCCGAGTGTCACGGGAGAGAGAGAAAAGGTTAGTTTTGACTTCATAGATTAGTGTATTATAAACTAAACGAGCGGAAAATATGAAGATACGCGAGTTAGATAGGGAAGTGTATATATTGATATATATCAGCTAAACTATACTATCAATAGCTATCAAACATTATCTTATGAGTATAAAAAATATCGTAGGTATAACAATTGGTGTGTTACTGGTTGCCCGAGGAGTTTACGCGGCAGAGCTACAGAGAATTCTTGTATATTCATCTTCGAACCTTTCCGGACACGAGGTATTTGCTGAGTGCAACCCCGGCGGTGGAACTTCATGTCCCTGTTCTCCTTCCGATGTAGCAATGAGTCAGACGAAAACATTTGGAACGGTAACTGCAAATCCGAATAATGGAAACACATGGGTGAATGCTATAGGGAATAAAACGTTTCAGGAACAACTACCGAACAATAAACCAATAGATTTATCTGTATATAAGTATATCGTAGAAACTCGTTTACCTGTTTTACCAAGAGCGAATACAAATCAAAAGAAGAATCCTCAGGGAGCCCACACTATGATACAACTCTATGACGGACGGAATGCGTTGTGGCAAGCGGATAAGCATACATTGGAAGCAGTGATTTACTGGGAGCTGAGTCCATTTACGAGTGAATACGGAAAGATTAAAATTTTTACCGATCCTCCGTATACGCTCATAGATACCGGTATGAAGATTACTCCTGATTTGCGATGGCACAAATTTGAACTCACCGCTGATTTTAAGAAACAAGAATATCGTTCGATAACCATTGATGGCAAAACGAAAAATTTACAAGGAACTAAATTAATCTCAGTCAATCAGCCGACGTGGGGAGAAGAGGTAACGCTCGCACTCACGACTGAATCATTGCCCGCGTGGCCGTGGCAGGAGTGTACGTATATATTCAATTGGAGTCAGGAGTTTAGAAATATTCTATTTTATAAGCTTCTATTCTAATGAGCTTGAACGGTATAGCTTAAATTGACGAGACCGTCTTCCCTGATTGTTTTGATAGTTAGCGATGTTTTTGTGACGGTGAAATTGGCAAAGCCGGCGTTGCTCACGCGAGTGTTTTGATTTTGGGCGTCAAGATAGCTAATGGCCCAAGTACCGCAGTGTTTGGTTGAATAGTCTTCTCCTCCTGTGCAGGTAAGTTGACTGTAGATATTGGTGTGTGGAACCGAGACCTCGGGAATACACCAGCCAATGGAGCATGATATGGTGTTTGATCCATCATCAATGGCACCACCCGAGTGCAGATCACCGGAAATAACAATGACGTTGGTAATGCCATTGTCCTTTATATAATTGATAAGTTCAGCTTGTTCTGTGCGGTAGTTTTGCCACGAGTCTTCAAGTTTGGAATTGTTATTCCATACTGAGGAGGAGATAAGAAATTTCCAAATGACGCCGGAGTTCTGGGCACTTACGAGAGATTGTTTTAGCCAAGTTTTTTGAGTATTTCCCAGCATTGATTTTGTTGAGTCATCTGGGGCGTCGTCTGGCGATCTTTGAGATCGTAAATCCATAACAAATAATTGTGCCTCTTTACCGTAACGGAAGGTTTGCCAAATTCCTTGACCGCTCGGATCAAGAGAATAGGTTGGGAAATAGCTCTTAAATGCCGGCGTAGCGATCGAATTTTTGTAAGTAAAACTACCATCAGCGTTATTGTCTCCATAGTCATGATCGTCCCAGATGTGAAAGAAGGGGATTTTTGCACCAATATTTGCGGCAAAGTCATCACCGGAAAAACCGTTTCCAACCGATTCTTTGTTTTGAAGCCACCAATTATCTATGGATATCGGCATGGGTTCGATGGCTGGATCCTGATGGCGAAAGTCTCCTATTTGGCCTACAAAAGCCGGATTGAGCGAGGCGGCCGTGGCGTAGCCTGGGGCATAATAATTTTGTGAGGAGGCATCTGAAAATATTGAAAAGGTGAAGTCCCTCACCGCACTCGGTTGGGGGAAGGTGGTAAATTCATACCTAAAAGTTGCGTTCGGAGGCGATGTTTTGACGGCAACCCAATAATAATACGTGGTGTCAGCAGACAAATTATTTATGGGGAGGATGGCTGTATAGTCTTGGTTGGCTTGAGGAGTTACCCAAGGGCTTTTTTGTGCGGTTGTTTGGTTATAGGTGGGACTCGTGCCATATTCAATCCTCACTCGATTAGTGGTCCCAACTCTCATAAAAATGTTGGCTGAATTATCTGTGACACCGCCAACGACAGGGCCATGTGTTAAACCTGAACCAGAGGGAGTGGTCCAGTTGATCGTTACATAGGGCTTCGTGTTGGCTTTTCCTGCTGATCGTATGGTCGACTCGAGTGAAGCATAGAAAATGTCATCAAATGTTGCTGATTCGTTTTGAATGTAAAAATTAAATGTGCCGTTTCCTTTGATAATTGATGTTACGTCGGCAAAGCGCCATCGGCCAGCGATAGCAGTATCGGTAGGGTAGAGAGTCTGAATTCTGTTTCCCACAGTCGGTGCGTTATTCCATGTGACTGTTGAAGAGTTCCAATTTCCATTGACAGTAGAAACAAATCCGGCTGAATCAGTCGCTCCTCCAGCAATACTTCCGTTAGAAACGTAGAAATACAGAGTAGCATTGTTGACATAGGCATTGGCTGGCAGCTGAGAAACTACATAGCGTACCAGACCCCTTGTCTCACTATCAGGATTGTTTTGTAGAAGGATGGAAGCAGCATTGCCAAATATTTTTCTGGCATATGGTTTACTTATATAGGTATCTTCAGAGGCAACGATAGTGGTGTTTGTTGTGTTGCTGCCGGCAAGAATCTTTTTTTTGTCTATTTGAGCTTGGCTCACTATGACTGAAACAAGCAAAATCGCAACGATGGTAGATATGAATATTTTCATAGTAATCCAAACTATACGCCATTTTTGTCAATAGGACAAGTTTTAATCAGGTTAATTGATTATCCACCAGTTAAATTCTATATTCGTTGAAAGGGGAGTATCAATGCCGACGGTGAAGCTTGTATTTGGCACTTTATCCACGACATAGAGTACTTTATCGCTGGTTGAAGTGATGGGCGTAATATAGATAAGGCTTTGGTTCGTGACGCGAGTGTTGGCAATAATTACCGATCGACTGCCAGCAGTCAGAACAGATTTTCCTATCGTTGCTTGACCGTTGGCTAGAATTGCGCTATCGGTTGCAGGAGATATATTAAGTTTGTCGGAAGAGAGTTCAGCACTCGTCACCTTCCCTGCAAACGTCGCACTTCCGGAGGCATCTATCGCCACAACCGTTCTATTATCGGCTCCCTTGATCATAAGTCGTTCAAAACCTGAGATAGCAAGCTCCGGGCCGTGCGAGCGAAGGAGGCTGGTTTCTATAGCTCCGCTCACAGCCAGATCGCCGGTTATATTCAGGTTGCCGTTGATCATGACGTTTCCTGAGGTGTTGATGACAATCGCGCCTCCCATGATATCTAATTCTGCAAGTCTATTTTTTTGGAGATAGAGTGTACTCCCGATGGTCTCGATGTTACTCCCCGCAATCCTGATGATTCCATCAACCATCAGCGATCCGCCGATGGTGGTTTCGCCCAGCAGTGTATCGCCAAAAACCGCGAGAGATTGGGTAAGGGTGATATCTTTGGTTATTTCGATATGATTTTGTGTTTCTCCATTGACCGTCGCCCCAAGGGCAAAAAGAGCAGAGGCGCTCGCGTCCGGCTGTGGACTATTGGAAGCAAGCGATGAGGATAAAGATGCTTCTAAAGATGAAATTGCTCCTTGAAGATCACCAAATTTCGTCACGATCCGGTCGGCGTAGAGGGTTCCGGAGAATGTCGCGTTACCCACGCTGTCAAACGATGCAGCAGGAGTACCTTCCTTCGTATAGATACCAAATGTTTGTTTTTCTCCCAGTTTGATGGCTATTCCGGTGCTTTCTGATGAGATTGGGGAAATGATGTCCGTCTGTAGATGTTCTATCTGGCTGAGGGGACTAATTATTTTTATAGAACTCTGAGAAGAATTAATGACGTCGAGAATATAATCCCGCAGAGACTGTCCGCCGATCGAGAGCGAATTAGTGAGGAGTTCCTGTGTCGTAATCGATCCGGCTTTGAGCGTACCGATGACTGCCTCGGTATAGGATAAAACCGAATTGGTAACTTTATCAATCAGGGCTTGGGTGGCCAACCAATTGGCAATCATAATATCCTGGCCATTGACATGCTTGTCGTCGCCACGTTGTAAAACCGGGTAAAATTCTTCAGCAATGAAACCCAAGTTGTTGGTACGATCAGCAGTGTTGTTGTACTCGGCCTTCCAATCAAAAGTTCTTGGCTTGGTATTTTGAAATCTGGTCAAAATATCCGGTACAGTAAAGGTGGCTATATTTTCTTTCCATTGTTGGGAAGAATTCGCTGTGAAAGCAGTTGATCCCGCTGCAATCCATGAACCCGTGCCGGTATTACAGCCAAGTCCCGAGCCACCAAGTTCCAGAAGATGATCAGGATTAGCGCACCCGATGCCGATGTCGCCGTTGTCAACAACCGATAGTCGATTAGTCAGGGTGGTGTCGCCATTAGTGGTCGTGGCTAGATCGATGCGGGTTCCACGGGCGGTTGTTGTCCAAGCCTCATCGGCGACAAATCTAATTCTGGCTTGATTGTTGAAACTGGTTCCATCATACCCAAATCCCGCAAGTATTCCAATGACATCACCACTGGAAATGGTTGTTGGACTATTCTCTGTTCCTCGAGCTCTCTTAAAGTTGAAAGCAGGTCCTGCTGCGGAATTATAGTTTTCTGAAGTTATACCCCGTGTTGCGGCACTGTCTGAGTAAACAACAGTGAGATTTGAAGTAGGGTTTGTCGTCCCGATGCCGACGAGGCCGGCATTGGTGATCACGAACCGATTTGTCCCCGATGCCGAGGCCACCAGGATATTTTGATCCCCGGTTTCGTTAAAAGAAACCAAAGCTTTACCTACTACTGCGCCAGAGATATCCAGTTTGGAGAGGGGGCTCGTCGTCCCGATGCCGACGAGGCCGGAGTTATTAATGTAAAAATTAGTTGAAGATTCAGCGGCACCAGTTCCACCTATTTGAACTTTTGGAAGTGTGCCTCCTCCAGCTTGAATAAAAACAACACCAGGACTTTGGAGTCTCATGTTTGAAGTAGCGCCATCGCTCGTGAGTCGTTGTTGTTGTGATGATCCCGTGCCTGCTCCAAACCATATGTCTCCAATAACATCCAGTGTTGCTTCCGGATTGGCTGTCCCGATGCCGACGAGGCCGGCGTGATCGATGACGAATTTAGTTACGCCAGAGGCGGAAGCCGTAAACAGGGCTTGATCGCCGGTTTCATTAAACATAACCAGGGCTTTGCCTTTTTCCTGACCATTCACAAAGAACATATGTTGGGCGACATTTTGCGTTCCATTGAGATAGATAAGTGCACTTGCGGTGGATGTAGTGGAATGGTCAGCTCCCGTAGTTCCTAGGGCGATACTCAAATCGACCACGGGATATGGATAAATAACGCCAGATGCAATGTTAAAAAGATTCTGGCCATTTGCCCCGAGTTGACCTGTGGCACCCGTCGACCCGCTTGGTCCAGCCACACCTGTGGCTCCCGTTGAGCCTGTGGAACCACTTGGACCAGCTACACCCGTCGCTCCTGTTGAGCCCGTAGTTCCTGTTGGACCTTGGATACCTGTTGCACCTGTTGAGCCTGTTGTGCCTGTCGGGCCTTGAGTTCCTGTTGATCCCGTCGAACCCGTAGAACCGCTTGGACCTTGGATACCTGTTGCACCTGTTGAGCCTGTTGTGCCTGTCGGGCCTTG
>CAYHEJ010000035.1:0-7236 GCA_964355625.1 uncultured Gammaproteobacteria bacterium | reverse complement strand
AAGCGAAAACCGTTAATCTTGCGACCAGATTCGGTGGTGGTGTAGACGACTTTAGAGAACTAAAGGTCGGATCAGATGTGACTGCTCTTGAATTGACTCTTTATAACAGTAAAAGAAAGAGTATAAAAATTTATGTTGATATTTTGTGGACTTCCGGTATTTTTTTAGACGCAAGAGTCAGAGGAAAAAAGTGGCATTTAGGAATTTATGAAAAGAAAAAATAATTTTGAGTGAAAATAAGAGTATGTATAAACTTTCCCCATCTGACTTCGCCTACCTCTATGAGGAGTGCAAGCATTGTTATTATTTGAAAATTCACAACGGAATTGGGAGGCCGAGTATGACCCCGTAAGGGCAGTAAGTTTACATGTCTTGACAGGATGTAAACAAAGTGGTATAGTTTGTTTACATCTATAAGAAGATAGAAACAAAGTATGCAAATGAATATTATCGGAATTCTTCGACAACAGCCTCAGGGATTTAAGGCCTTTATACCGCATCAATTCCCTCCGACGGGGGGATTTATGTTTGATGGTTCAATTATCAAAAAGGCCAGTGAGGCCTCTCGATTAGTGGGCAAATTGGATGGTATTACGAAATTGCTTCCAGATTTAGATTTTTTCTTGCTAATGTATCTGCGTAAAGACGCAGCGGCATCCAGTCAGATAGAAGGTACTATGGCTACCATGATAGATGCGATTGAGGCAGAGGTGAAAACAAATACGAATGTGCCAAATGATGTAGATGATATCCTCCATTATATTAAAGCGCTTCGTTATGGCATGGAGCGTGCAAAAAAAGACAATTTTCCTTTTTCTTTGCGATTTTTGCGTGAACTTCATGGGGAACTGATGAGTAAAGCTAGAGCAACACATTTTGCCGATCCCGGTGAATTTAGGAGATCACAAAATTGGATTGGTGGTACGAGGCCAAATAATGCGCGATATGTACCACCACCGGTCGTTGAAATGAAGCAATCTCTCTATGAGCTAGAAAAATATTTTTATGCAACCGATGATCTTCTTACGGTTATTAAAGCTGGTGTATTACATGCACAGTTTGAAACGATTCACCCGTTTCTAGATGGTAACGGTCGTACGGGACGCATGCTTATTACTTTTTTTCTTTGGCACGAGCACTTTTTAGAAAATCCAGTGCTATTTTTGTCATCCTATTTTAAAAGACATCAAGAGGTCTATTATGAAAAATTGATGCACTATCATAATGGCAATGTCGCATCGTGGGTTGATTTTTTTCTAGATGGTGTAATTGAAATTGCCAACGAGGCAGTTGAGACGGTAGATAAAATTACAAAACTTAGAGAGCAGGACATGATGAAAATGCAATCATTAGGGAAACGCGCTGCAGAATCTGCAATTCGAGTACTGCCCAAGCTGTACGCTCAACCCATCATTAACGTGCCTGTTGTTCAACAATGGACAGGGTTTAGTCGTCCAGGCTCTAAAGAGGTAATTAATCGGTTTATAAAAATGAAAATTTTATCACCAAAAGATAAAGATGTTACATATGGACAGTCATATATTTACAGAGAGTATTTGAGTATTTTCTCAGAGAGAAAATAGCATTATTTTTTCAAACGCCATGAATTCGGTAGGCAGAACTAAATCAACAAATATGTACAAACTTTCCCCATCAGATTTCGCCTACCTCTACGAGGAGTGCAAGCATTGTTATTATTTGAAAATTCACAACGGAATTGGGAGACCGAGTACGCCGTTTCCCGGAGTATTTGGCGCAATCAATTCGAGATTGCAGGGAAATATGGTCGGGAAAGATTTGCGTGAGCTTTCTCCGACACTACCAGAAGGTATTGTTGAAAGTCAGGAAAAATTTGTGCAGTCAGATACTCCTGCAGGGACAAATGTTTTTGTAAGCGGAAGATATGACTTGCTTGTGCGTTTGCCCGATAGCACGTATATGGTCATTGACCTCAAATTAAGTTCGCCAAAAGAAGAAAAAATCGTTAAATACCGGTCTCAATTATGGTCGTACGTCTATGCCTTTGAGCATCCGAACGATGGAGAACCAAAACAGATCACGAGAACCGGACTTCTTATTTTCTATCCCGATACCGTATCGTTTACAGATGGCGTGGCCTCACTTACATTTCCTCCAACGTGGCTTGAAGTACCCATTGATCGGGATGCGTTTACGAAATTTATCGGTGAAGTAAGTTTACTTTTGGAAGGCCCCACGCCGCCGGAAAATCCGAATTGTGATTGGTGCAAGTATAGACATCTAGGCGAAGCACTTGCCCATCCTCAGACATCTGATATACCGTTTTAATTCTTGTCGATTTCAAAAGCGAAAAAGAAATAGTGATGATTTACGGAGTTATGGGGAGGTGAAGATGTTTTTCTACTTTTTCGATACGATCATCGTGACCTGCGAGTTTAGCGGAATTTAATTCTTGTTCTTCTCTATATCCTTTAACTTCGCCTACAAGTTTATCGACAGATGTGAGAATTTTATCTAGTAAATCAAGTCGTTTCGGTACTTGATCCAATCCTGTTTCGCGAAGCTTATCATCTAATATATCTCGTACGTCATCGCCAGATAGTGATCGGGATGTTTGTTTCATCACTTCCTACTCTACTGCGTGAAAATAGATCAGTCAACCCCGAGTTACAGGTCCAAACTATTAGAATATTGTATAGTAGATAGAGATGAAGATAAAATTTCTTGGCGCGGCGGGCATGGTGACCGGATCGAGCTATGTGCTGACGTCCGGATCGGGGCAATCAATCCTTATAGACCTCGGGATGTTTCAGGGACCGGAAGTTGACCAGTTAAATTATCAGCCGTATGACTATGATTGCAGCCGTTTGGTTGGAGCCGTACTCACACACGCGCATCTGGATCATTGCGGCAGACTCCCGATCCTGTTGCCACAAGGCTTTACCGGCAACATCTGGATGACTCCCGCGACGCGGGATCTCACGGAATTATCACTCCTTGACAGTGCAAAAATTGCTAAAGAGGGAGACCGGAAAATTTTGTATGACCGCGAATTGGCAATAAGAACTATCCAGCAATTCCGGACGGAACAGTACCGCACCCCAATACACATTGGAGATTTCATTGTTACTTTTCGTGACGCAGGACATATCATGGGATCAGCGATACTCGAAATTGAAGACACGAAACCAGATTCTGAAATCCGGATAATTGTATTTAGCGGGGATCTGGGGAATACGCCGGAGGATTTACTGCATGAGACAGAGATTCCTGATAGCGCTGATGTAGTCGTGATGGAATCGACCTACGGCGACCGATTACATCCAAAAGAAGATCCGATTGGAGCGATAGAAAGTGAAATTCACGCGGTGGAAGCTTCAGGCGGCACGCTCCTCGTCCCTGCATTTTCTCTCCAGCGGACTCAGGAACTTTTGCATATGATCATGCACTTGAAAAAGAATGGAAAAATATCAACAGGAACGCCCATATTTACAGATAGCCCGATGGGGAACAGTGCTACGAGGATTTATGCCAAATATCCGGAAGATTTTAATGCGCATATTCAGGAAGATTTAAAAAACGGAAGCCCATTTGAGTTTCCCGGACTTGTGATCGTAGGAAATCACAATGAAAGCGAAGCGATAGGGGGGCAGACGGGAGCAAAGGTAATTATTGCGGGAAGCGGAATGATGACAGGCGGGAGGATCTTGGGACACGCGATTCATTATTTGCCACTTCCCTCGACGCGGCTTCTAATTGTTGGCTATCAGGGAGAAGGGACGCTCGGACGGCATCTATTAGACGGAAGAAAAGATGTTCGTATTGAGGGAAAAAGTGTTGAGGTGAAAGCGAGTGTGAATAATACCCAGGCGATGAGTTCACATGCAGATCAGGGGCAACTGATGCGCTGGCTTTCGCCCATCAAAAACGTACAAAAGATATTTTTGACCCATGGAGATGATGCGCCCCGCGCGGCGCTTGCAAAAAAGATTTCTGAGGATTTAGGTATTACTGACGCGATTTTGCCAAAATTATATCAGGAGGTTAGTTTATAAAGGTGTTTTTCAACTTTCTCGATGCGGTCGTCGTGGTCAGTGAGTTTAGCAGAATTTAATTCCTGTTGCTCACGGTAGGCTGTGACGTCGCCTGCGATTTTATCTATTTTTACGTAAATTTTATCCAGAAGATCCAAGCGGTTTTTCAATGTCCCGAGGTCTTTGAGGTTTTGCTCATTTTCCCGTAGAATTCTTGCGACATCATCAATTTGATCTAAAGCTTTTTGATTCCGGTCAATTTTTTTGGAAACATCATCGATTTGGTTTAAGGTTTTTTGATTCCTGTCAATTTTTTTGGAAATATCATCAATTTGATCTAAAGCTTTTTGATTACGGTCAATCTTGGTAGATATGTCGTCAATTTTTTGTGATAGTGTTTTGGCGTTTTTTGACATACCAATACTGTACTGCGTGAAAATTGATCAGTCAACCCCGATTCAATCGGGGTCAACGAGAATATTTTCTTGAATGATGTGTGGAAGCAAGGTCGATGTGAGGGCATCTATCCCTTCTTTCGTTTTGGTGGAAATACATACGTGTGGGGTTGTACCGGCGAGGTTGGATAGTTTTTGCAAGTCCGCCTCAGGTGCGGCATCAATTTTATTGAAGATCAATATTTCTTTACTTTCGAGAATTTTCAGCTGATCGAGGATTTGATTCACGACACCAATTTTATCCATCATCAGTGGGTCTGATACATCAATAACGTGTAGGATGACATCGGCGTGTACTGATTCCATGAGAGTGGATGTAAATGCCTCGATCAGCGATGGCGGTAAGTTGGCGATAAAACCAATCGTGTCTGAAATTAATACTTTTTTCCCGAGACTCGGCATAAAAATTTCTCCAACCGTGCTGTCGAGTGTCGCAAAGAGTGCATGTTCCACGAGATGTTTTTTGTGGGTAAGAATATTAAACAGCGATGTTTTTCCCGCATTGGTATATCCGACAATGGAGATCGTTTGTAAACCGAGATTTTTCCTGTGGTCCATCTGACGCTTACGAGATGCTGCGGATTTGGCAAGTTCGTCTTTGACATGTTTTATTTGAATTTTCCAGTGCCGTCTCATCAGTTCCGTATTGGTTTCTCCGATACCCCGCGTCCCGACTCCGCCGCCCTGACGGGAAAGCACCATGCCCATGCCATAAATTCTTGGTCCCATGCTCGTCATCCGCGCGAGTTCTATTTGGAGTTTGGCTTCCGTGGTCCGAGCGTGGCGGGAAAATATTGCAAGGATCAGGTCGACACGATCCCAGATAGCGATATTCGGGTGTACGGCCCAAAACAATTTCAATAGATTAAATTTTTGACTCGGCTTGAGCTGTCCGTTGAAAATAATCACATCGACGGGATTGGTTTTTAGATATTCAGCTACTTCTTCCGCTTTTCCCGGGCCGATATATGTGGCGTCAAATTCTTCACCTTTTTGATGGATGAGATCTATGACTTCGGCATTTCCAAGCGTCGTGACAAGCTCCCAGAGTTCGGTAATGTCCAATTCCATATCTACACGGCTTGCGCGCGACCGTGCGAGGTACACAAAAAGAACACGTAGCGGATGATCGAGAGTTTCCATTCTACAATATTACTCTTTTGCCCTTTCGATTTCTTTAATCATCGTTTTTTTCACTCTGTTAGCAACACCGAGAATTTCTTTTTCGATATCAACCATCGTGTGATCTTTAAGAAATGACATCAGTGATTTGTCGTGCGGTGCCCCGTGGAATCTGGTAAGAAATTCTTCATGGTGGGCGTGCGGCAGATGTTTTAGAATATTGCTGAGAATTTCGCTATGCATCGTCCGGTCAATTAAATGCAGGATTTCCTTACACTCCTCTTTCGTAATTTGGTGTGTAGCGAGCGTGAATTCAATTTCTTCAATGATGATGAGATGGTCATAGAATACTTTATTCATGGGTTATCCTTTCTTTTAGTAACCGGTCCGAGCGGAACTTTATTCTCTTTGTCGTCAACAAAAAATATGAGCACCGGCCCGCGCTGGGCTCCATCATGCATTTCTAAATATGCCATAACTTCCGGAGATCCGCCAAAACTTTTTCCTGTGAATTGGGCAGGTCCTGCGTCCGCGACATCAGCGATGATCGTCTTTCCGTTTGCTGGATTAACGACGAGAACTTTTCTGTATTTATACCAATCCCGTAAATATGAGAGTCTCTCCTGCCAGTCAGTGAGGTAGAGAGTCTGGACTGCGACGTAATATTTTTCTTTTTGTATCAATTCATCTGTCAGTTCACTTTTTGAGTTTGCAAAATATCCCCATGCACCTTTGCCCGGGGTGATACCTGAGTTTTGAAATTCGTCGTGTTGACCTAGTGAGTCTCCGGGGAATCTCGGCAGATGCTGCTCGGCTCCAATGAGGCCGTAGGTTGTGTTGAGATGCTCGCCTTCAAATGTCGCTGTAGCGTGTATTCCCAAAAATACATCGATGAGTTTAGCGAGTGCGTTTTCTTCCTCGGAGCTTAGCGGATGGACGGAGGAAGGGAGAAGTGCTCTGATATTGGCGGTAAACAAATTTTGCAGTTGATCAGCCGGCAGGCTAGCAAGTTTCTCCATCCCAAATGAGGATACTTTGTCGATCATCGGATTACTCATAAGCATGGCGCCTGCAAGCGCTGCGGCACTCGTGAAGCGTGCTGCATGCTGTCTGATATCACCTGGATTAATACCACGCTTATCAAACCAATGAGATACATTCGGGTGATGCGTGCGGAGTTTCTTTTCAGAAATATCGGCGTGTGCCTGAAGAGCCTGCCGGAGCTTGATTGTATTGAGAGAGGTCATGTAGATTTATTATATAGCGTTTTATACAATAGCGACATGAAACTGGATGTAGTACTTGGCGGTGAGGTGGTTAGGTATACAATTCGGCAGAACCGCAGAGCCCGGAGTGTCCGGCTTACAATAGATCCTGTGGATGGCCTCATTGTCACGGTGCCAAATTCGTGGCACGAGAGATTTGTAGAGGGATTTTTGAAACAAAAAAGCAGGTGGATATTGCGGCATTTGCATCGCACCAAAAAGCTTGACGGAAAGACGGTGATCAGATATTCCAAAGCAGAGTACGAAAAAAATAAAGACGCGGTATTGAGATTAATCACGGGGAGAGTGGAATTTTTTAATTCTCTCTTTAAGTTTTCCTATCGGCGGATCAGTATTAGAAATCAAACGTCTTTGTGGGGG
>CAYHEJ010000034.1:0-7301 GCA_964355625.1 uncultured Gammaproteobacteria bacterium | reverse complement strand
GGGCTTTGCCGCACGCGTCTTGCCGTACTGGAATATCGATGTTTCTACGATTAGCCAACAAATAGCTCCTATTGGTGAGAGCGTAGTGAAAGTGACTCTTGGAATTTTTTCCAATTTCGTTACTGTCGTCACGGTGCTTGCATTTACATTTTATTTTTTGATGGAACGGTCCCACGCTGATGATATTCTGCGAAATATCATCGGAGAAACAGCGGGGACTCAGGTGATTACGATACTTCGTGCTATTGAGCGGAGACTTGGGGCATGGGTGAGAGGAGAGCTTCTCCTTATGTCGTTCGTCGGAATATTCTGTTTCGTGGGACTCACCATGCTGCATGTAGAGTTTGCATTGCCGCTTGCAATACTTGCGGGATTACTGGAGCTTGTTCCCATGATAGGACCTACGGTATCTGCTATTCCTGCTGTACTGGTAGCTCTTGCTGTATCACCGTTTTTGGCTCTGAGTGTCGCGGCGTTGTATATCATTGTCCAACAAGTAGAAAACAATATTCTCGTTCCGATTATTATGAAAAAAAGTGTTGGTTTTGCTCCTGTTATCACTATTCTTACTCTTATGATCGGAGGAAGACTTGCGGGTGTGGTGGGCGCAATATTATCTATACCGGTTGCGTTAGTTATTCAGGAGCTTTTAATGGTTGTCCTTTCCAAACACCCCGCCAAATCCAAATCCTGAGGGATACTTTGTGCACATTGGAATCTCATAAGCCAGATTCTGTTTTTACATTCTCATTTCTCTAATGCCCGTAAACTTTGGTCCTCCCGAATGCGTGGTAGTAACGGACCGTTCGCCGGTTGCAGCGGGTGGGATTGCCATCGTTTCACCCATGGACCATAGCCGTCGGGCTACAGGTTCATGATCGTCTCTGTGGCTCTCTCTCCGCCAGCTGGCGGATCGTTCCCGACGCCTTTCGGGTCGGGACACCTGACCTTTCAGCACACCGCTTACGCGGAGTCCCCTCGCATTCTGCTGTCTGGACTTTCCTCTCCGGTGTAACACCGGAGCGAGAATTCGGATTCCAATGTGCCCTATAATTATAGCATAACCCCGACGCTTCCGTCGGGGTTATTGTTTTTCGAAGTTCGAAAAAGGACAGTTTTAGCCGCCGATTTTGTACATACCTGTTCCACACACCGGACATTTGCCTTTCATTGCCGGTTTACCATTTTTCATGGTGACTTTTACCGCGGCCGGATCTTCCCGCTTTTCGCGACATTTTACGCAGTACATGCTTGCCATATGAATATTCACCTCCTCTCAAAATATTACAATCTATTTGCTGTTTAGCAGCCGGTATACGATTAATTCAAGTGTGATAGCCAAGAGCGCCAGAACAAGCGTTTTGACTAGGTCACTTTTTATGGCAATTAATTCAACGGTGTTATCTGCTTCTAAGGCAAGAGTTTTTTTTTGAGGAGTCACATGGAACTGAAATGGTGAGACGATAACTGGTGAGGATAATCTTCTTTTTTGGGCAAGGAGTTTTTCTCTTCTCGTTTTCTTCGGCATAGGTTTACTCGTTGAGCCTGAGCGTAGCACAGCAAAGTTAGCCTTGTCAACCGTTTATTGACAAGGTGCTATGATGATCGTAAGATGGTCAATACCAATGGTGTTCAACGGGGGTCAAGTCAGTTCGTTTCTGTTCATCTTTTTTATCCTGTGGCTGACCGTGCTTAGTGTATTTCTTTTTCGGATGATTGGGCATTATAATAGACTTACACGGGATATATCCCAGCGGGGATTAAAAGAAATACTTGAACAGATTCTCAAAAGACAACAGGGATTGATAGCGGAAACAGTACATATACAGCGCATACTTGAAAAATTAGGGAAAGACGGAGAACTGCATATTCAAAAAATAGGACTTGTGCGGTTTAATCCATTTTCTGATACCGGAGGAAGTCAGAGTTTTACACTGGCTTTGTTGGATAAGAGTGATACAGGATTGGTTATGACCTCGCTCTACGCCAGAACCGGCAACAGATGGTATGTAAAAGAAGTGCGGAGCGGTAAAGGAAAAGAATTGGAATTATCGAAAGAAGAACAATCCGCTATTAAACGTGCGCAAATAGATACAGAAAAACATGAATAAACAACAATATATAACGACAGCTATTATTGGCCTTGCGTTATATCTTATTTCGACAGGTTTATCTTTTGCAGTATTTACGAGCACTGCAGGTGTAGCGAAACCATTACCGACGGGAAACATATCATCTCTCCCAGGGAATGGAACGCAGGAACATTTTATTATCGATCCCTCAATTCCCCGTACCGAATCGTGTCCACTCAATGGTAAGTTGTATACCAAGCAGGAGCGCGAAGTGTGGGAAAAACGCCGTCCGCTTGCCGTGATGATCGAAAATCACGCAGAGTCCAGACCCCAATCAGGGCTTTCTCTTGCAGATGTCGTGTATGAATCAGTCGCCGAGGGAGGAATTACCAGATTTATGGGTGTATTTTACTGCGGTATAGCAGCAGGAAATCTTAATGTAGCGCCAGTCCGCAGTGCACGGACGTATTTCCTTCCGTGGGTCTTGGAGTATGATGCTTTGTATAATCACGTAGGCGGCGCAGGAGTCTGCAGTGATGTCACAGTAGATGAACGGGCTAAAGCCCTGTGTCAGATTGATCAATATAAAATTAAAGATATGGATCAATTCGGGATATCGTTCCCTACGTGTTACCGCAACTATGACCGCTTGGATCATCCGGTGGCTACAGAACATACGATGACCTGTGTCACGGATAAACTTATCAAACTGGCGTCAGAGCGCGGTTGGACAGATGTTGACGCCAAAGGCGTGGCATGGGATAAAAATTTTCTCCCCTGGAAGTTTAAAGATGATGCAAGCGAAGCTGATCGGGGAGCATCATTCTCTGCTAGTTTCGTCGCCTGGAAGGGGTATGAAAAAGAGTATGGCGTACGATGGGAGTATGACCGCCCGTCAAATACCTATAAACGGTTTAACGGGGGAGCCTCCCACACGGATTTGGAAACGAAACAACAATTGACGGCGCACGCAGTTGTGGTTCTCTTCGCCAAAGAAACCGGACCGGTTGACGATCATGCTCATTTACTATATACCAATATAGGTTCAGGGTCTGGACTGCTTCTTCAGGATGGGAAAGCAAGCAAAATTACCTGGAATAAATTAAACCGGTCGGCGCGGACGAAGTTTATGGATGCAAATGGAAAAGAAGTGAGCTTTAATAAAGGACAATTGTGGGTTGAAATGCTGCCAACTGGTACGCCCGTTACCTATTAAGGCATTATGATACTTGAGGATATTATTATCTCCAGGGTTCGAGTAAAAGTTTTGACGCTGTTTCTATCTCACCCCGGAGTAATTTTTCATGTACGTGATATTGTCAGAAAAGTTGACGAAGAGATAAATGCCGTGCGCCGTGAACTTGCTCACATGGAAAAAGCCGGCATGGTTTCAAAGGAACAGCGGGCCAATAGACTTTTTTATTCGTTCCGGAAAGACTACCCCTTATATTATGAGTTGATGGAATTAATCGCCAAGGCGTCTGGTCTGGGAGCTGATATTATCAAACAGAAAGCAAAACTCGGCAAGATAAAATTCGTGACGGTGTCCGGAAGATATCTGCGGGGACTTGCAAAAAAATCACAGACAGACGTCGATCTTTTGGTCGTCGGCAACGTGGTATTGCCGGAGCTTTCGCAGATAATCAAAGCCGAAGAAGTCAGACGCGAACGGGAGATTAATTATACAGTGATGACTGAAGAAGAATTTACATTCAGAAAAAGCAGAAGAGATCCATTTGTGCTATCTATTGTGACAGGATCCCGTGTCATGATAGTGGGAGATGAAGAGGAACTGGTAAGTTAAACTGCCTATGTTTAAAACCCCGCGCAGAGTATTTTTCTTTCTTATTATGTTATCAATCGTGCTTATTTCGATTGATTTACCTGAGAGATATCCGCTGAAATTTCGAATCGGACGCTTTTCTTTTGACCGAGTGATCAATCCTATTTCGGTACATGCGCAATTATTTGGTCTGCGGATAGATAAAGAGTTTTCAACGCATCTGGGACTTGATCTATCTGGAGGTACGCATCTCGCCCTTGAGGCAGACATGAAAAATATTGCAGTTGCTGATCGTGACTCGGCTTTGGAATCTGCTAAACAAGTCATAGACAGACGCGTCAACCTCTTTGGCATATCAGAGCCCATAGTGCAATCAGCACGCACTAAAGAGGCGTATAGGAT
The DNA here is from genome assembly GCA_964355625.1 of uncultured Gammaproteobacteria bacterium. Lineage (GTDB taxonomy): Bacteria > Patescibacteriota > Microgenomatia > UBA10105 > UBA927 > CAYHEJ01. The sequence goes on along the minus strand of CAYHEJ010000034.1, from coordinate 3,044 downwards.
TATTGTCGAGCTTCCCGGGGTCACGGATGTCAATCGCGCAGTGGATCTGATCGGCGCGACGGCTCAACTTGATTTTCGGGAATTTATTGAAGAAAAAGATTCCACGTCTGCCGCGTTTATTATACCTACGCTTTCCAATACGAATTCAACGGGTCTTACAGGGAAAGACTTGAAACGAGCACTCGTGCAATTTAGCACGCAAACAGGAGAGCCTGAAGTATCCATAGAGTTTAGCGCGGAAGGGGGCAAAAAATTTGCTGATATTACCAAGCGTTTGGTGGGTAAATCCCTCGCAATATTTTTAGATCAATATCCTGTTACGTGGCCGCGGGTGAATACGGAGATCACCGACGGTAAAGCAGTTATCACCGGAAGTTTTTCGGCTGATGCGGCTAAAACTCTTGCGCTTCAGCTCAACGCCGGGGCACTCCCGGTGCCGGTCGTCGTTGTAGAAAAGCGGACAGTTGGTGCGACACTCGGTCGGATGTCTGTGAGACAAAGCGTTCAAGCAGGATTTATCGGTCTTGCGATCGTTGCGGTGTTTATGGTTGCAAAATACGGTTGGCTCGGGCTTCTGGCTGACTGTGCGCTTGTTCTTTATGGATTATTAAACTTTGCTATTTATCGATGGGTCCCCATCACACTTACACTCCCGGGATTGGCGGGTTTTATTTTATCCATCGGCATGGCCGTTGACAGTAATATCCTAATATTTGAGCGGTTCAAAGAGGAAAAGCGGCGCGGCAAGCCGTGGAAAGTCGCTATGGAGTTGGGTTTTGGGAGAGCATGGGACAGCATTAGAGACGCAAATTTGACGACGATCATCACTTGTTTGATACTATTTAATCCTGGTAACTGGCAGATGCTTCCAAGTTCAGGATTAGTCCGGGGATTTGCGGTAACATTATTTATCGGCGTTGTAACGAGTTTATTTACCGGAATTGTCGCAACCAGGACATTTATCCGGGTCCTGTATAAAGAAAAAAGCGTATGATACGTTTTTCAAAATATATCTGGGTTTATTTCCTGCTTTCGGCGCTTATCATTGTGCCGGGGCTCATCACGCTCTTTCGGTTTGGTCTCCGCCCTGCGGTTGATTTTACCGGTGGTACGCTTTTTGAGATAAAATTTGCTTCTGTCGTACCGCAAAGCACGGTTGAAGAAATGTTAGAAAAACAACAGCTCACAGCATCGAGTATTCAATCCTCCAATGGGAATGATTATATTATCCGCCTGAAGCCGGAAGAAAATGATAAACTGCAGAAGTTTGAAGAGTCACTAAAATCAGAAATAGTCCGCAATGAAACTGTTGGTCCGATTTTGGGAAAAGAGCTATTGCAAAAAACATTCACAGCGGCCATCATCGCCATTATTGCAATTCTTTCGTACGTTGCTTACGCATTTAAAAATATTAAATTCGGCATATCGGCAATTTTGGCGCTCCTCCATGATCTCGTTGTCGTTACGGGTGTGTTTGCAATATTGGGACATTACTACAAAGTCGAAGTCGATACGTTGTTTGTCACGGCGTTTTTGACGACGATGAGTTTTTCCGTCCACGATACGATCGTGGTATTTGACCGGATACGTGAACTGGTCAAGCGAGGTGAGCGGATGCCGTTTGAGATGATTTGCGATAAAGCGCTGACGGAGACCATCGGCCGATCGCTATCTAATTCTCTGACGATCATATTTATGTTACTTGCGCTCGTTCTTATGGGAGGCACAAGTATCCATTGGTTTGTCTTTGCTCTTTTGGTAGGGACGATTTCCGGTACCTATTCTTCAGACTTTGTCGCCACCCCGATTCTTATTTTGTGGGATCGGTGGGAGACAAGGAAAAAATCCGTTTGAGCAAGTTCTCTCGTTCATTTGGTACTGTTCCCGTTTCGACTTCAGCAAATAACTGATTGAGAACTTTGCCGATAATCGGTCCTGGTTGTACTCCCAGCTCCTTCATAACATCATGCCCGTTTATTTTTAGATCAGCGATCGAAAATGGCTGTTTTTGTACCTCTTCCAGCCGTTTTTTAAATAATTCCAGACGCCAGGAAGTTTCGCGTGCTCCTCCGCCCAGTCGGTCACCGATACGAAGCGCGAGCATATCTTCTAAATTATCCTTGCCAACATGCCGGATAAACCGGCGAAGTGCGCTGTCTGTTTGCCGTTCGTCGACAGTAAACTGGTGCCAGCGGATGAGTATCAGAATTTTATCGATTTGTTTCCTGCTCAACCGTAAGCGATTCAGGATGTTTTTCGTAACACGGGTACTGACAACTTCATGGTTATAAAAGGTTATGATTCCCTGATCATTTACTTTATAGGTTTGAACTTTTCCGATGTCATGGAGGAGTGTCGCGAGGCGTACCACAGGGTCCGGCGACGGACAATGTTTGAGAGCCATGACGCTGTGGGTTCCGACATCATAAATATGGTGCCTCTCGGGGCTTTTTTGCTGTACGGCAAATGCCGGTTCCAGTTCCGGAATTATTTGAGTTAATAGTCCGGTATTTTTTAGTAGCATTATTCCGTCGGCGGAGAATGGAGAAGCAAGAATGCGGAATAATTCGTCACGGATCCGTTCCGCTGAAATTTGCTTGAGGAGTTCTGCATTCGTTTTTATCGCATCAAGCGTCGCCCCGTCAATCATAAATCCGAGTTCAGAGGCAATGCGTACTGCGCGCATCTGGCGGAGTGCATCTTCGGCAATCCGGTCGTCCGGATTACCGACGGTTTGAATAATTTTATTCTCAATATCTTTTTGCCCATGGTACGGGTCGATAATTGTAGTTCCATCAAAGGCAATCGCATTTATGGTAAAGTCGCGACGTGAGAGGTCTTCGGTGAGCGTTTTTCCCCATGAAATAGTCTCCGGATGGCGGTGATCTTTGTATCCTTTTTCGCTTCTATACGTCGTCACCTCATAAATATCGTTCGGAATTTTAATTCCCACGGTACCAAACGCATTATCATAAAAACTATCAGGATAGAGCTTTAGTATTTTCTCAGGCGTTGCGCTGGTTGTAAAATCCCATCCGTGGGTC
>CAYHEJ010000033.1:0-7450 GCA_964355625.1 uncultured Gammaproteobacteria bacterium | reverse complement strand
CTCTTTCCCTACACGACGCTCTTCCGATCTTCTCGAGTTCCCCTCGTTCGGATAAAAATTTAACGATAATCGCAGTAGACGAAAGTCCAGCGGCAACCGCTATATAAAGAGCAGGCAAAAAACCAAATCCCAACCACAGGAATAGAAGAAGCGCGACAAGGATCGTAACAAGTATTTGAACTGATGCCGCCCACGACACAAGTCCCAAGATTTTTCTCAGACGGTGGAAAGAAAATTCTATACCAATAGTAAATAAAAGCAACGTCACACCGGCGTCCGCAATACGCTGAAGGAACGTCTGATCAATTGTTGATGCAAGGAGATTGCCGAAAACCACCCCGGAAGCTATGTACCCCAAAAGCGCGGGTTGTTTTAACTTTTTGGCGATAATACCCCCGACGATCGCAGAAACGAATACCAAAAAAAGCGTTGTAATGAGGGATATGCTATGGGAATCCACAGGATTATTTGTTATTGATTATTCTCTTCATATCATCCGGTATCGGGGCCTCAATTGCAAGTGCGTTACCGGCCGTAGGATGAGTCAATGTGATTTTCCATGCGTGGAGCATAACCCGCGGCGCCCACTCTCGATCGTTTCTGCTCGTTTTTCTTCCCGCGTACAAATAATCCCCAATAAGCGGATGGTTGATGTATTTCATGTGCACGCGTATCTGATGCGTCCGACCGGTTTCGGGATATAATTCAACAAGCGTAATTTTTTCTTTGCTTACAGCTAACTGCTGACAGCTGACAGCTTTAAACCGCGTCACCGCTTCTTTCCCACCCGGCACTATACCAAAACGTTCCCGATTCCATGGAAGCCTCCCGACCGGTGCGCGGATTTCGCCTTCAGACGGAACGAGATCGCCGTGAACTAGCGCGAGATACGTTTTTTTTATCGTCCGATCTTTGAACTGCGACTGTAATTTTTCAAACGCTATCGGATTTTTTGCTATAAGAAGAATACCGGAAGTCTCTTTGTCTATCCGATGGACGATACCCGCCCTGCTTTCAAAATCACTATCGTTGGATTCCCGCCTTCGCGGGAATGACAAATACGTTTCAGTCCAATCCTGAACCGTTTCTCCTTTTACCGATTCAGCGCGATTGACCACGACGCCTGGAGGCTTATCGATCGCAAGAAGGTCATCATCTTCATAGAGGATAGAGATATCCATGCGTTACTTGACCTGCAATACGGTTTTCTTCTTCTGTTCGCAGGATAGACAGAGTATAGCTGTGGGAAGTATCGCCAACCGATCCGTATCTATCAAATCTTTACAATTCGTACAAAACCCATACGTCCCGTCAGCAATTCGGACAAGTGCGGCATCAATTTCGGACCGTCTGTTTGTCAACTCCTCGACCATGGCGGCAAACCGATCATGACTGGATTCTTCACTTGCATCACTGTCTGAAGCCGCATTATCATTAGCACGCTCCGGATCGGAAAAAGGATCCTGCGCAGTAAGCTGTGCTATCCGGTCGATTGTCCGAGTTTTTTCCTCTTCAAGATGAATCCGCAGATTACTCAGTATGTCGCTTGGAAAGCTTTGCATATATTCCTCCTTTTATTTTATAAACGAGTGGGCGTATCGCTTCTCTCCCACCCCCTCGAACATAAAAAGCGCCCAGTGCCTCGGCAAATAAAGCGATGAGTATCCACTGGTTCGCGCTTAATGATATCCAGTATACACGAGTGTCCTTGAAAAATTCAAGTATAAACATCGAAAAGCTATAGAGAATAAAAAACCATACGCCTACGACGCCGTAAGGCCATTTCTCTTTTGTGCTCCGTTTTTGAATTTTCAAAATTACCGTAATAAGGATACATATGATAATAATTTCGTACATCTGAACGGGGTGACGCTTGCCCACCAGACCCACGCCGCGAAGTGCCCACGGAAGATCGACAATTTTCCCCGGTACGGAGCCGTCCAAAAACACCCCGATAAGTCCTACGATGATCGCAGACGGAAATGAGAGCGCCACAGCATCTAATACATGCCCCAGACGGACTTTGAATGCCCGACTCATGGAAACAAGAGTCATTAACGCTCCGATAAACGCACCATACAACGAAAACCCCGGTTGAACCCATAGTGCAGCAATTTTAAGCCACGTATCAGCAAACAAATCCCAATGCAATACTACATAGACTGCGCGGGAAGCGACAAATGCAGCCAGAGTCGTATAAAACGTGAGATCAAAAATCTTATCTTCATCAACCCCGTTGCTCCGCAGCTGCCTCCAAAACAAAAACGAGAACACAAGCCACGCGAGGATGATACTCACGCTGAGGCTATATATTTGAAACGATCCGATGGAGAGCAATAATGGATACATAATTAAGTAACTTTATTATATCGTATGCGATAAGTGCCATACGCTACAATACCCACACCGAGAACAAGGATAACTTTCCCGATCCCGATCGAATCGGCAAGGAGTCCCCCGACAACAACCGGCAATATCCCTACGCCCCCTACGAAGGCCGTCAACATACCATACACGCGCCCGCGCATGGAACCCTGTGCATTTTGTTGCAAGATTGAATTTGCGGGAACATCTAATAAACTGTTTGAAGCACCCAGAAGAAAGAAAAGAAGCATCTCTACGGGGAACACGAAATGCCGTTGATACGCCCACGCAAATGACGGCATCCGGAGAAGCCGCGCGGAACACGCTATGGCAATCAACACCCACCCTGCTGAATTCACGCCGATTTGAATGAGTCGTTCCGGTTTGTAACGATATCCCACAGAACCGACCCATATCACACCCAAGAGTATTCCCAATACAGCGGGCCCCACGATCAGAAGCGACGCATCACGAACGTCCACTCCCATCACCCTATCGGCAAATCCGGGGCCAAGAGTCGCAAGGAGCGCAAATATAATCTGTGTACCTGTCAGAAGTATGATGGAATCAAAAAGCGATCGGGATCCGGTAATATAGCGGATTCCATCCATTAAATCAAACCAAATGCGGGCAAAGAGATACCCTGGCCGTAATTGAAGGAGATACCGGAGGCCTACCGTACCGACGCTTTGAGATGGAATTCTTGAAGAAAGTGCGGACGCACACAAAAATAGCGATGAAATTAAAATAAAAATTCCCTGCGGTCCGAACCAGCGAAGAAGCGGCCCTGCCAGTACCGTACCCAATGCTAAACTGCTATAAAACGTGAAAGAAAACAGGCTATTTGCCGTAACCAAAAGACCTTTAGGAACCAGCTTCGGGATAAGCGGCGCCTCCGCGGGCATATAAAATTGGCTGATGATTGCATTGAAAAACGTCAACACGTAGACGACAGCAATCTGTTGGGACATCAGAAGCAAACCCAAAACAAATACCGCCCTGGTAAAATCACATAAAATGAGGACTCTCCGCTTATCCAGGCGATCAACAGACGTTCCCGCGACCAAACCAAAAAGCATCGACGGAATTCCATATGCTAAAAATAATCCTGATACCGCGGTATTACTGCCTGTCGATTGATAGACGCGCAGTGCGAGTACAAAAAGAAGCGTGTTTGCTGCAAGCTGTGAAAATATTTGCCCGAACCAGAGAGAACGGAATGAAGGAATTTTTAATACCTGTGCGTATGTTGACTGATACGCTCCGTCGTTTGCGTGTGATTTCATAGTGATGTACAATGATGTCATGACAGCAACGGCTCATGCACTCGTTTCCGGCGCTATCGTCGCTGCGATTCCCGACCCAAATCTTTCTCTCCCTCTGGTGTTCGCATCTCACTTTATCATGGATGCGGTCCCTCACTGGGATTTCGGAACTGACTGGAGATCGCGTTCAAAATCATCTACCGGAATGGTCGCGATACTCGATACGATCATAGGATTTACAGTAACATATTTCGTGTTTGGAGGAAAGGTAGCGCTCCCCGTACTGGGACTTGCAGTGGTAATCGGAAATTTGCCGGATTGGCTGGAAGCACCCTACTATATATTCTTCGCGCGGCAGAATAAAAAATCGCCTACAGAAACTGCATCTTTTTGGGAACGCCTCACCTACAACATTTACAAAATTGAAAATGTATTCCACACAAAAGCCGCATATCCCTTTGGTCTCTTCACGCAAGTTGCTACCGTGGCCTTCTTTTTACTCTTGTTATCCGTTCAGTAAATAGTGGAGTAATAACCGCACGCCAAACCCAGTCCCTCCGAAGGACTCAAGCGGTGCATCTTTTTCGGCAAACGCGGGCCCTGCAATATCCAAGTGAGCCCATGGCGTGCCCTCCGGAACAAATTCTTCAAGAAATAATGCTCCATTTATAGCCCCACCGTACTTCTTGCCGGAAATATTTTTTATATCAGCAACCGTACTTTTTAATGATTCTTTATATCTCTTTTCAAGAGGAAGTTCCCAAATGAGTTCACCTGATTGAATGGCCGCTGCTTTAAGTTTTTCACCCAGCTCTCTATTATTTACAAAAAGTCCGGCGATATCTTCCCCGAGTGCTACCATGCAGGCTCCCGTGAGAGTCGCAAGATCAATAATAACGTCCGGCTTCACTTTTATTCCGGCATAGGAAAGAGCATCAGCCAAGACCACACGCCCTTCGGCATCAGTATTGAGAATCTCCATGGTTTTGCCGTTCATCGCCGTCACCACATCCCCCGGCTTTATTGCCCGACCGGATGGCATATTTTCGGTCGCTGAAATAAGTCCTGTCACATTTATTTTCGGTTTTAGAACCGATAAGACGCTAAAAACTCCCAACACTGCCGCGGCTCCCGCCATATCGAGCTTCATCGTTTCCATGTGTTCTGACGGTTTGAGAGAAAGTCCACCCGTATCAAACGTGATGCCTTTACCGACCAAGGCAATCATTTTGTTGCCACCACCCCGATAGGTCAATTGTATAAATTTTGGTTCTTCATCACTCCCCTGAGCAATACCTAATAGCCCGCCCATGCTCAATTTTTTCATCTCTTCTTTATCCAATACCAAGCAATCAATCTGAGAATTATTTTTTGCTATGGATCTGGCTACATTTCCGAGGTGTGTGGGTGTTGTGGTCGATGGAGGCTCATTGACTAAATCACGGGTGAAAATAACAGCAGAAGAGACTAATTCTCCGAGATGAATGCCATTGGCAACGCTGTCGAGACGGCCGGCTTGTACTAAAAATACCGCCTCGGCAATCACATGATCTTTATCTTGAGTGTCTCTGTTTTTATGCTTCAAAAATGTATACGCGCCCAATACCATTCCTTCGGTTAACCCCTGCGCGCTTTCTTTGGTGCCGAATATATCCAACATTTCATTTGAAAGGGCGACGGCAATGCTCTTGGCCCGCACGCTTTTGGCTTTCCGCGCGATAGACGCTCCGACCGTCTGCCAATCACGCATGGATAACTCTGCTATTTTTCCTACGCCGACAACAAGAACTCTCCTTGCAGGAATTGCACCATGGGTGGATAAAAACAATGTATTTCCAGCTGTCGCTTCAAATTTTTCTATCTCAACAGCTTCTGCAATTTCACCTTTTAATATGTTGTCAACCTTTTTGACATCCTCACTCAATGATTTTCCCATCGGGAGAAACACGACCAAAAGATCAGTTTCAAATTTCGTCGCCTCCGTCGGCTTTGCAAGAAATTTCATATAAGTTAATAATAGCAGATAGTTGTAACACCCGTCGGTACTAATTAAAATTTCATTCGGTAATTTCACCAAGAGATGCATCAACATCTCTCGCTTCATACATCGTAGCCCAATTTTGTAGTACAGACGATCGGTGCTCGTCATCCCGATACTGAAAAATGTCCGCTCCTTCTGGAGCTATTACTACAGGTACTGACGCTACTTCACCGGTGTTTTGAAAACGACCCCAAATATCTTCTTTTAAAACCTCAGCTTTATAATAACCCGAGGGTTTTCCACTGGCAGCTATTAATTTTACCATTCGATATCTATCTCCATCGAGGGGTTGTGCACAGTGTGCGAAAACTTCTCCGTCTTCTATCTTGGAATTCATTTTGGTCCTTTCTTGGGCAAGTTTAATAAAATTCAAGTGCCGCGGGTCGGACTCGAACCGACATGAGCTTTTAGGCTCACAGCTTTTTGAGAGCTGCGTGTCTACCAATTCCACCACTGCGGCAACTTGCGCGCCAATTCCACCCGTCTCGCGTCGATGAGCGAACGCGAGTCGAGGCGGGCCACTGCGGCGCAACGGTATTATATCATTGTTCTTGAGCCTTGGATCCCGATGTCACGTCGGGATGACATTTATTTAGAAGCGGGAGCTTCGGCGCGCTGGGTACCGTAGAATCGGATGCGGTCGCCTCGGAATATCATATCGATCTCTCCAAGCGGCCCGTTTCTGTGTTTTGCGATACGAAGCTTAGTCGGAATTTGTTCACCCCACTGCGTTTGATCATTGTCCTCACGGTACAAAAACATAACGACGTCGGCGTCCTGCTCAATAGACCCTGATTCACGAAGATCAGACAATTCCGGCACTCTGCTGCTCCTTGATTCGACGGCGCGTGACAGCTGTGAACACGCAAGGACCGGCAGGCGGAGTTCGCGGGCAATATTTTTCAAACTCTGGGAAATGACGGAAACCTCCTGAACGCGGTTATCAAAACGTCGTCCGGAATCGGCTAGCTGTAAATAATCGACGATGATCAGCTTCACACCCTGCTCTACCTGCAGGCGCCGCGCTTTTGTCCGCATTTCAATGATGTTAAGACCAGGAGTGTCGTCGATAAATATCGGAGCTTCCGCAAGCTCTCCCATGGCTTCACTCAAATGCGTAAAATCATCATCCGTGAGTTTGCCGGTTTTGAGTTTCCATGCATCGATATCCGCCTGAGACACGAGCATACGATCCACCAATTCTTCTTTGCTCATTTCCAAAGAAAAGATCCCAACCGGAATTTTTTCTTTGACCGCCGCATATTGGGCGATATTGAGGATCATCGCGGTTTTCCCGGTACCGGGCCTGGCGGCAAGAATCAAGAGGTTGGAGTCCTGCATACCTGCTAAACGAAAATCCAGATCTGCAAATCCGGTCGGCACACCGCGTAAACCGCCCGCACGCTTATGGAGTTCATCCAAACGGTCAAACGATGAAGCAAGCGCATCTTTAATCGGTATAAAATCCCGTTTGGTTGTCTCCTGAGAAATAGCAAAAATTTCCTGTTCTGCTTTGTCGACAATACTTTGGGCACTTCCCTCATCTTTAAACGCATACTCGGTAATTTTAGCTCCGACTTCTATAAGCGACCGCTTCGTGCAGTTTTCCTGAATAATACGACCATAGCGCTCTGCGTGAGCACTCGTCGGCACGACATTGAGTAAGTCCGATAAATACCCCGCCCCGCCTACAATTTTTAACTTGCCGTCGCTTTTAAGCTGTGCGGTCAGGGAAACCACGTCAATGGGCTCATGACTCTCGTAAAGCGCCATCATCGCA
>CAYHEJ010000032.1:0-7708 GCA_964355625.1 uncultured Gammaproteobacteria bacterium | reverse complement strand
TGGCATTTTGGCTATTTGGCTTAGGAGCAATTCTTCTAAAAAATCCTATTATTGGAGCACGCCTAGTCATGCTTCTTGCCAATATTCCAACATTTTTTATTATTCTGCATCTCACAAAACGCATGTTCGGCGAAAGAACTTCATTGATAGCTGCTGCAATACTTGCCCTTTCCCCGCTTTTTATTTTAACCCAAACACTCGCTATTATGGATGGATTTTTATTTACGATAAGTGCTGTTATGCTTTTCTTAATTACGAGCGATTGGAAAAGGCCAGTACCATATCAACTTATAGGGATAGGTATTTGTATAGGAGTATCATTATGGATTAAAACAACCGGGTTATTTCTTCTGGCGCTCGCTATTACTGGCATTATTGTCAAGGCTAAACGTCAATCGTTTATACAAATTATCATCATGAGTTTAATCCCGCTCCTTATCGTGCTACCGCTTATCCTCCGACCGGACTTTATGCAACTCTTCAGTGAACCTGGATCATTTATGCTGACTCGCACTGAAATTCTTCACTTTCCTATCTCAATTTGGACATCAAATACTATTTCTACGATCTTCGGACTTCTTATATACATACCACTTCTTTTCACATTACCGATGATGAGAAAACGTTCGAATACCACGTTGCTACTTTGGTTTCTTATTCCAACTATTGCTATTATTTTATTGGGCAATAATTTCCGGATCCGATACTTCGTGCTTGGCACTATTGCACTTATTCCTTTACTTGCTGCCGGTATTTCTCACCTGTTTGAATTGCGCAATAGTACAAGGTTTCAGATAATATTTTGGGTTATTTACACCGCCTATTCAATATATTTTATCTCCGCCACTCCGTCGTTTTTTTCTCTGTTTCCTAAAGGATCCGGAGAACGTGATTATGCTCTATCCTGGCCATCCGGGTATGGAATCCCCGATATGATCAATTGGATCGACTCACATGCATCTAATGCCAGTCAACCGATGATTATCGCTGTTTTTGATAGTCCCGGAAACCCCAGCGATTATCTCTTAGCACAATACTATTTCAGCCACAAGGTAAGGATACTATTTGCGGATTTTGAAAAACTTAAACCCGTAGCCCTGCAGATACCGGTGTATTTAGCAACGAGAAGCACTCTGATAACGCCGGATATCAAGTCATATTTAGATCCCATTAAACTATTTCATAAACCTGCAACCGATGAAACAGTTGGAATCTACCGAGTAACATTTCATCAATAAATTAGCCTGCTATGATACAATCATCCCATGTCTTTTCAACCGCGTTATTTCATACATGTCATCGTAATCTCTCTATTGGGAATCACACTGATGTATTTTTTTCCCGAAAAACACTCCGGCATCATTTCTCCACTCACTGATAATCAGGAACCAAAAAAAACAATCTTCAGTTTCATAATGCCGGAAAAAGATCCGAACGTACTGCGCAATAAGATCAAACAAACTATCGGCACCGCGTGGAAAAATTATTCCGTCTATATTGTGGACTATTCCTCAAAGTTTACGATGGGGATAAACGAATCGACAATTTTTGACGCAGCATCCGTTAACAAAGTCCCAATCTTAACAGCTCTCTACGAAGGTGCAGCCAAAGGACAGATAGATTTCGATAAAGTTATTACTATCCAGCCGGCAGATATACAGGACTATGGGACGGGAAGCATCCGATATGATCCCGCCGGCTCGACGTACTCGGTGAAAACGCTCGCACGGCTCATGATGCAAAAAAGCGATAATACTGCCGCGTATCTTCTGGCAAATTACATTGTCGGGCTTGATGTCGTGCAATCCTATGTCGATCAAAACGGTTTAATACAAACAGATATGGTAAATAATAAAACATCCAACAAAGACATGGCAGTTCTTTTTGAAAAAATTTACCACAAAAAAATCACGAACCCCGCATTATCAGATGAAATGCTCGGATTTCTGAAAGATAGCGACTTTGAAGACCGAATCCCAGGACTTCTTCCTAAAAATACCACGGTGTTCCACAAAATCGGAACTGCTATGGGCACAGTGCACGATGCGGGCGTCGTCATATACGGAAAAACCGCGTACTATATAGGGATATTTACTGCTGATGTAGGAGATGAGGAACAGGCAGCCAAGCTCATTTCAGAAGTTTCAAAAATAGTTTTTGACTTTATGCAGTAAGATGCAGTGGCTGAGTCTGGACGTCTGATAATTTTTGTACAATCAAAGGTTTTGACAATGCAAATTTTAACACTTCGTCAATGTGATCAACAAAATGAAACGATAAATCTTCCTGCACGCTTTTTGGTATATCCTCAAGATCCTTTTTATTATTTTTTGGTAATATAACCATCTTTATTCCCGCTCTATGTGCCGCGATAATTTTTTCCTTCACGCCGCCGATCTCAAGCACTCTTCCTCTCAGTGTAATTTCTCCGGTCATAGCAACCATTCGCCTGGCAGGAATTTTCGTCAACGCTGAAACTAAAGCCGTAGCGATAGCAGCACCCGCCGATGGACCGTCTTTCGGAACTGCTCCCTCCGGCACATGTACGTGAACGTCAATTTTCTGGAAAAACTTTTCTGAAAGTCCCAATACTTTCCAGCGGCTCCGGACATACGATAGTGCGGCCTGGGCAGATTCTTTCATCACATCGCCTAATTGGCCCGTGAGAGTGATACTGCCGCGTCCCGGCATAATAGCGGCTTCAATAAACAACACCTCGCCTCCTGCTTCTGTCCATGCCATGCCTGTCGTCATACCGACTTCATCTTTTTTCTCGGCCAGATATGAAGTAAATTTATACGGCCCAAGATAATCATGGAGCGATGCCGGGGTGATTGTAAATGTTTGTTTCTCCTGGGACTCATCAGCTATTTTCTTAGCAACTTTTCGAAACACCGTCGCCGTCTCGCGTTCTAGACTCCGGACACCAGCCTCTCTGGTATACCGCCTGATAATTTCGTAAATCGCCGGATCTGACACTGTCACAATATCTTTCGGAATAGCGTGGACCTCACGCTGTTTTTCATAGAGGAAATCGCGGGCGATATGAAACTTTTCTTCCTCTGTGTACCCCGGAAAACGGATAACCTCGAGACGATCCCGGAGAGCTGGAGGAATAGTATCCAATAAATTGCACGTCGTAATGAAAAATACATCAGACAGATCAAACGGGACTTCCAGGTAATGATCGGAAAACGCGTAATTCTGCTCAGGATCCAACGCTTCCAAAAGAGCTGAGGACGGATCGCCCCGAAAATCAGTACCGACTTTATCTATCTCGTCCAGCATAAACACCGGATTTTTCGTACCTGCCTGTTTGATCCCCTGGATGATCCTGCCCGGCAGAGCGCCGACATACGTCCGGCGGTGACCCCGAATCTCAGCTTCATCACGGATGCCCCCGAGGGACATTTTTACAAATTTCCGTCCGAGAGAACGGGCAATAGACTTTCCTATTGATGTTTTCCCTACTCCGGGAGGACCAACGAAACAGAGAATTGTAGGCGACCCCTTTGCCCGATTAACGACAACTGCGGCTGCGACTTCGTCCGCTTCTTTTTTCGCGCGGAGTTTCATGACTGCTAAATATTCCAATATCCGCTCTTTGATTTTTTTCAAACCATAATGATCTTTGTTGAGCACGTCCTCTGCGTCGTGGATATTGACATTATTGAGACTTGCAATATTCCACGGCAATTCGACTAACATATCCACGTATGTACGGACATACGACGCTTCAGGATTATACGGAGACATTTGAGCAAGCCTCGATAGCTCCTTCTCGGCTTTCGCGCGAACTTCGACAGGCATCCCTGCTTTTTTTATTTTATCGGCAAGCTCTTTGGTGTCTTTATTTTCGTCATTTTCTCCCAATTCTTTTTCGATCGTTTTCATCCGCTCGCGAAGCACCTGTTCCCGAACATTTTTATCAAATTTTTCCTGCGTTTTATTTGCAATTTTGCGTTCCAACTCCAAAATCTTAATTTCGCGTGAAAGATAGATGATTTCTTTTTCCAGACGTTCTTTGACAGACAAGAGTTCCAAAAGTTCCTGCCTCTCGCTTGGTTTGATATCCAAAACTCCCGCGACGTGGTAGGAAAGCGACAATGGGGAAATTCCCGACATGATATTCATGAAGGTCAGAAAATCCATGGTCTTGCCGAGCTTCACCGCAGTTCGAAGTTCGCCGGTCAGGTGATTAAATAACGCTTTCACTTCGTCAGTATCCTCCGTAAAATCTAGAATTTCACTCACCCGTGAGATAAAAAAAGGGTCTACGGATTCAAAAGAGGTAATCTGCACTTTAGTAAGTCCCCGGACTAATGCATTGATCTCTCCTTCGTTTTTCATCATCTGAACTATTTCTCCGACAGTGGCGATCTGATACAAATCGGTTTGGGTCGGATCATTTATGTTGGGATTCCTCTGCATGACCAGCACCACTTTTTTCCCGGATACCTGCGCCGCTTCGATAGCAGAAACAGACCGTTGTCTGCCGAAGGTGAGAATCATTTCCGTTCCGGGAAATACGATACCGTCGCGGATCGGAACTACAGGAAGAAGTTGATCGGATAGTAATTGTAAATCGTTCATATAGTACTGTTGTCTAGCACTCAAGTATATCAACTGCTAAATCACTCGTCAACCCCTCAAACAAACTCATTTAGTACACTGTCAAGGCACTCAGAGGCAACCGGAACATGAATAAGCGGATCGCCCGAAAGCGCCGGTTCATGGTCTTCGCTTGTCAGTCTCATTTCTTTATAAAAAAGACCAACCGGAATTTTGTCTCCCCATTCCATAGCTTTTTCCATCGCCTTAAGCTTGTTATCCGGTATATACCCTTCTTTGTCAAGCCCGTATATGCGCTGCCGATACCATTGATATGTATGGATTTTATCAAACGTGACACAGGGTTGAAGCACATCGACTATGGAAAATCCTTTATGTGCGATCGCCTGACTCATAAGATCTATAAGTCCGGGGGTGTCTCCTGCAAACCCGCGTGCTACAAATGTCGCCCCTGTTGCGATTGCAAGGAGGATGGGATTCATCGACGCGTCGACAGATCCATCGGGAGTAGATTTTGTGACAAATCCGGGCTTAGCTGTTGGCGATGCTTGACCGGTCGTCAATCCGTATACTTGATTATCATGCAGAATGACGGTTATATCCGGATTTCGTTTCGCCGCATGGATAAAATGATTTCCTCCTTCACCTAATCCGTCACCATCTCCGGAGATAACTATCACCGGTAATTTATGATTTGCAAGCTTCGCTCCCTGAGCCACTGGTAATGTACGGCCATGAAGACTCCCGAATCCGTAGATATTCATCCAGTCGTACATGTTGCCGTGACATCCCACGCCATACACAGCCAGACCATCATCCGGTCCTATTCCCTGCTTTACCAACGCTTCCTTAAGCGCCGTCCATATGCCATAATCCCCACACCCCGGACACCAAGTGGGTAAATGATTTGTAGCAAATGATGTACTGGTTAACGTCATAATGTACCTATCCTCTCAACAATCTCTTCCGGAAAAAATGGTCTGCCGTCATACTTTAATATTTTTTCCTGAATGCGAATCCCCGTGTGTTGGCGGATGAGATCAGCCAATTGACCCGTCGCGTTTTGCTCAACATCGATAATTCTTGTAGACGAGGCAAGAAGTTTAGATACGAGCTCGCAAGGAAACGGATATAACCAGGTAAAATGAACGAGTCTCGTTTTTTTACCTTTCTTCCGGAGCATTTCCATCGCGTCTATCACCGGTCCCCGCGAAGATCCCCAACTCACAAAGGTGATTTCTGCTTCCTCGTCTCCATAGATATTCGGTGCATGGATATCTTTTTGTATCGCTTCAAATTTTTTCATTCGTTTATTGACCATTGCTACACGCCCTGATGACGCCTCCATCACATGCCCCCGCTCGTCATGTTCGTAGGAATTAGAAAAATATACGCCGTTCTTGGTGCCCGGTAAACTCCGCGGCGATATGCCATCAGGAACATCAAGCCGGTATCGCACATACGATCCGTCATCAGGCAATTCGCTCTCTTGTACTATTTTTCCGCGGTCAATCACCACTTCTTTTTTAAAATCAGAAATCGGGACACACCACTGTGTTTCATCAATATACTTATCCGTGAGAACAAACACAGGGATCTGATACCGGTCAGCAAGATTAAATGCATCAACCGTTAACTCATATGCTTCTTTTGCATCACTGGGAGCCAGGACAATACGCGGAAATTCGCCATGACCCGCGTGAATCACAAATTGCAATTCTCCCTGTTCAGTCCATGTAGGCATCCCTGTGGCTGGCCCCGGACGCATCCCCAGATCGATAACCAGCGGCAATTCCATTATGCCAGCAAGAGATAGTCCCTCAACCATCAGTGCAAACCCGCCGCCTGATGAAGCTACCATACTCCGGGCTCCTGCCATCGATGCGCCAAGAGCCATATTTATGCCTGCGATTTCATCTTCTGGCTGTTTGTACACGATTTTCAACTCTTTGGCGTGATCTGCTAAAAATGTTATCAACGAATTGATCGGTGTCATGGGATAAATTGCAGCAAATTTTAATCCCGCCCGGTACGCTCCGATACCGACCGCTTCACTTGCATTGAGGATTAGTTGTGGTTCTTTTTTCTCGGCAGGAGACAAGTACATAGACGATTCTTTCGGAAATTTATTCTGTATATACTCATATCCGGACTTTGCAATTGCTACATTGCCGTCTATTACTCCCTGACTTTTCTTTTTAAACTGATCCCGAATTACGGTCGCCAACATTTCAAAATCAGCTCCCAATAGTGCCATTGTTACGCCGAGAGCTACGGTGTTGCGCATCACCGGTGTTCCGTTTTGCGCGCTTACTAATTCACTCAAAGGCACAGGGATGAGGAGAACTGATTTGGGAAACTCCGAAGACGCCCACTCTTTATCTTTCGGGTCATATACAACCATGGCCTTGTCGCTAAGCTCTGCTTTATGAAGTTCTACAGACTGACTATTCAAAGCGATCAATATATGAAGATCGCGGTTCATCGACTCAAAATAATTCGGTGATATCCGGACAGATACGATGTTGTGTCCTCCGCGGATAAGGGACGGATATTCATTGAGGGTAAACACAAAATAGCCGTGCCGGGCAAACGCACGCGCAAGCATGCTACCGGAGGCCATTATGCCAAATCCCGCTTCCCCGCCGATTTTCAATTGTATACTTTGCATCATATGGTTATTTTACCTTATCATACACGCATGAAGACTTCCATACCGAACGACCAATACCATATGGAGAAACTTCCGCGCATCCCGCTACCAGTTGATTCAGTCGAAGAATTACTCACAAGTCACGCGGGTAAGTTGTCCCGAAAAGCGGCGATTGTCGCTGTCGACGTCGATACCGGCAGGGAAGATGTCGTCACCTACGGACAGCTCAACATCCTCGTACACCGAGCCGCGGTTTGGCTTTCTTCTATGGGAATCAAACACGGCGACCGGTTTGCGATCCTCATGCATAACGCCCCGGAGGTAATCATTCTCGAGCTTGCCGGTGCCATAATCGGCGCGACTACCGTACCTCTGGACTTTAAACGCGACACGCCGGAACGTAAACTGTTTAAACTAAAAGACACCAACGCGAAGGCACTCTTCATAAAATACGAAGGAGAACCCACAACCGATAAACTACCT
>CAYHEJ010000031.1:0-7734 GCA_964355625.1 uncultured Gammaproteobacteria bacterium | reverse complement strand
AGGATCAGTCGTAACCAAAAACGTGCCCGATGGCGCAACCGTCATGGGAAATCCGGCAAAAACTCGTACATAATTTTACAACACAAATATACATATGTTAATGTGTATACACATATGTTAACAAAACGAACCAATTTGCTATTTGAAGAAGACTTGTGGCAAACCCTCGCCGCTCTTGCAAACGAAAAAAACACATCAGTCGGCGATCTTGTGCGCCGCGCTGTGCGGCGCATGTATATAGATGACAAAGAGAAGGTAACGCAGAAACAAGTTATTGAAACAATTTTCCGCATTCGAAAAATGCAAAAAAAATCGGTCGACTACAAAACTCTTATAAACTATGGCCGTAAAAATATCTAATAGATACGTAGTTGATGGATCATTCCTCCTTGCGTTCCTGCTTCCGGATGAGCATACAAAACAGGTGGATACGTTTTTTGAACAACTCAAAACAATAAACATTGAGCTTATTGCTCCAACCATCCTCCCCTACGAAGTTGTCAACGGCATTCGCTTCGCCGTCAAATCAAAACGTCTGGATCAAGCCCTTGCTACAAAATTGATTCGTGTATATCTTGATCTACCTGTGTCATTACTTTCAGTGGACTACGGGCATGTTTATACGCTATCGCGCAAACACAATCTTACGGTCTACGATGCTTCGTATCTCTGGCTTGCCAAAACAAAACACTTACAGCTACTTACACTTGACAAAACCCTTCAAAATCTTTTATAAAGTTATTCATTTCTCTGCCAAATATTTACACCGTTATTAGAAGCTAGAGAATGAAAAAAATCTTCCATAGGCACCTGATCCTTAAAGCTGTAGTTAGGAGCGAATTCAAAGATTACCCCCCCCGGTTTGACGATTCTTGCAAGGTTTACAAAATCTACAGTTCGAAATTGTGTCAAATCTTGCACACTGGCAATCATAATAACGTCAACTTGCTCTCTGGATGCAGCCATGGTTTTCATAAAAATTTGCATAGTCATTCTGTGTTCTTGCGCTACAGCAGAAAGCTCTTCTTTAAATGGTGAAACAAGTCTGTTTCTGTGATCAACGCAGTGCAGGGTTCTAAGATTCGGGCAAATCTTAAATAGGGCTAACGCAGAATCCCCGCTACCACTTCCTAGGTCAATTCCTTCCTGAGCTGACTGTGTAATGTTCAATAATGTCGTATCTTGCGATATAATTCTTTCCAGTTCTTTTTCCATCGCTCGGGAACCTATAGAATCATCATATCTTTTTCCACCGTCGTCGGCTGCGTGATCTTTCATATGCCAACAGCTTACTATGAAGTTATTCTGAATACAATTGCAGCCTCAAACCTGTAACTGCTACATTCTCTTTATTTCCTATACACCTCATCATGGGTACCGATATCGAAAAAATACGCTCCTTCATCATCAAGTACGTACAGCATACGGGTGTGGGTGTCGACGGAAATACTCCAAATATTTTTTAGATTGCCAGTCAGCTTGTGTGTACGAAGCGACGGATGTTGGTGATTAATCTGGAAAAGTGCGAGTTTATCCCGCATCTTAATCTCTCTGAGACGTTTATTAAGTTGCGTTGATATAACAATATTCATACAACTTATTAAAGATTATTGAAATACGCATGAACATCAGTGACTTTTATCGCTTTCCTGCGATCTTTTAACGCCTGCACAGCACGCTTCTCTGAAGCTTCAGATATCTTAAAGACCGGATAGTCTAAATCCTCAACATCAGAAAGAATTAAATGCTTTATATACCCTGCAATTGGCATATCAAATTTACTAGCCTTGCTTTCCACGTACTCTTTCAGCGCGAGCGGAAGATTGATTTTTATTTGAACCTGTTGTGTTATCATAACGTCATCATAGTACCAAAATCAGGACTTGTCAAGGACTTTACTAGTCCGTTCACGAGTTGGCAATGTCATCCCGGCGTACGCCGGGATGACACCAAGGCTATTAGCTTGACTATTTTGTACATTTTGTATATTATATACAATATATGAACACTTTTACCGTCACGGCGACAGAATTACGCAATAATGCGTCAGACATTTTAAACCGAGTCTATTACGAAAAAAAAATCGCCCTCGTTGAGCGATCAGGAAAAGTCATCGTAAGAATAACCCCTGAAGATACAAAAGCGTCTCGAGAATCGTTTTTAGAAGTTTGGAATCGATACGCTGGTACTATTCCAGATTTTCCTGATGTAAAAAAGTACCGCCGCAATAAACGTCGTTGGCTCAAAGTATGACACATCTATTCGATTCAGATGTTATAATTTCTCAACTCAACGACAAATATATTCTCGCTATCGTTCCAGAATTACCGCCCGCAATGAGCGTTATTACGTATGGAGAACTTCTGTATGGCATAAAAAAATCAAAAAGCCCTAAAAAACAAAAACAGCTTGATGGATTACTCGATGACCTCCATATGGTTATCCTTCCGATAACGGAGGCTATCATCAAGCGTTTTATCACTATCAAATTACTCATGGAAACAGGAGGTGAAAAACTTGCAGATTTTGATCTTCTCATCGCCGCCACCGCCATCGAACACAACCTCACGCTCATAACGGGCAACAAAAAACATTTTCAAAGAATCAAAGGGCTTACCCTCGCATGAGGTTTTTCGTGCTATGATATGCAGGATTTATGGATATACCTCTCGTCAATCTCAAGCGCCAATATCAGTCGATAAAAAAAGAAGTCAATGCGGCGATACTGAGAGTTTGCGAAAAAAGCAACTTTATCTTAGGCGACGAGGTTGACAAGTTTGAAAAAGAGTTTGCCGACTACATAGGCGTCAAACATTGCGTCGGGGTGGCGAGCGGTACGGATGCGATCAAGCTCATGTTGATTGCCGCTGGTATTGGCCCTGGTGATGAAGTCATCGTCCAGGCAAATACGTTTATCTCAACCGTTCTACCTATTATCGAACTTGGCGCCAAACCGGTATTCGTTGATTGTGACACAAACGGATCAATAAACGTTGATGCGATAAACAATGCAATAACAAAAAAAACAAAAGCGATTATTCCCGTTCACCTCTATGGAAACCCCGCCTTCGCCGAGGCTTCGGCGGGCAAGCCCGCCATTCTTGAAGATGCCGCGCAAGCCCATGGATCATCGATAAACGGAAAAAAATGCGGATCGTTAGGCGAGATGGCTGCTTTCTCATTTTATCCCGGAAAAAATCTCGGCGCATACGGCGACGGAGGCGCGATAACGACAAATAATGCGAAATTTGCAGAAATTCTCAGAATTTTACGCAATATCGGCCAGAAGAAAAAATACGACCACGTCATGCTTGGAACCAACAGCAGGCTCGACACCATTCAGGCCGCCGTTTTATCAGTCAAACTGAAACACCTCGATGCTTGGAACAAAAAAAGACAAAAAATCGCTTCCTATTACATAAGTAACTTAGGTGACTTAGGTGACTTAATCATGCCAACCAACGATAACAATACTAACTGGCACCTGTTTGTCATACAAACGAAAAAGCGCGACGGACTCATGCACTATTTAGAAAAAAACGGTATCCATACCGGCATCCATTACCCCGTCCCCCTTCACCTCACTCCTGCTTTAAAATTTTTAGGCTACAAAAAAGGTGATTTCCCTGTTGCCGAACTTCGTGCTAAAACAATCCTATCATTGCCAATCTATGCAGAGCTTGCTGACAAAGAAATAGCACACATCACGAGCGCTATCAAACAATTCTTTTCGTGATATAATAGAGGCATGAAACAATTGATTTCTCAAAAAATATTACGTTATACAGCCCTCTTTGAACCCGCTGAAGAAGGTGGATTTGTCGTGACGGTACCAAAATTACCGGGATTAGTCACCGAAGGTGATACCTTTGAGGAAGCAGTTTCTATGGTTCAAGATGCCATCAAAGGTTATATAGAGGTATTGCAAAGCTCCAATGAGTCTATACCGGAACCGGATACCGTATCCTTTACCGCACCGATTGATGTATCATTCTCTTTCCCATCACACGCGCATGCATGACTACTATTCCAAGCTTCAAACCAAAAGAAGTTATCAAACAAACTTCGGGCGACAATTCCCATGCACACGAAAGATTTGAAACGCAAAACATTAAGGAGTATTTTTCGTCAAGCAAATATCCGCATTGAAGACATCAAGAAAAAATAACCTTTTATGATACTCAAGGGCAAAACAATACTGGTTACCGGCGGGGCGGGATTTATCGGCTCGCATTTGGTCGAGGCTTTGGCCAAACAAAACCGGGTCATCGTCTATGACAATTTTTCTTCTTCTGTTGTTTCTGTAGGTGACCGTCGCGATATTCTCGACGAAAAGAAACTTGCTACCGCTATGAAAGGCGTCGACATCGTGTTCCATCTTGCTGTTGCCTGCGTCCGGCTTTCACTTTCTGCGGAATCATACGTTCACACCGTGAACGCAACCGGCACACTCAATACACTGTTGGCTGCCAAAAAAGCAGGAGTCAAACGCTTTGTCTATATCTCGTCATCAGAAGTGTACGGCACGGCCCTTGGAGAAAAAATAAACGAGTCTCATCCGATCATGCCTACCACAGTCTACGGCATGAGTAAATATATAGGCGAGCTCTATACCAAACAGTACAACGATCTCTTTGGCCTCCCCACCATAATCGTCCGGCCATTTAATACGTACGGACCGCGGAGTCATTTTAACGATGTGTACGGTGAAGTGATCCCACGTTTTGTTATCCGCGCCCTCAACGGCAAACAACCTCTCATCTTTGGCTCCGGCCGCCAAACCCGCGATTTTACCTATGTCACCGACACCATTGACGGCATACTGAAAGCCGCACAATCAGATAAACTGTTAGGACAGGCAATAAATATCGCCTATGGTCAGGAAATTTCTATTTTAGAAATCGCCGAAACCATTTGTAAAGAAATAGGGCTTCCTTTTAAACCTATTACGAAACCCGCAAGACCCAACGATGTCTTAAAACACTTTGCAGATATTCAAAAAGCACGAAAGATATTATTCTATGAACCCAAAGTAACAATTGCCGAGGGCCTTAAAAAATATATCGCCTGGGTCAAACACACCTATCCGGATCCGAAAAAACTCATGAAATTAGTACCCGACACAAATTGGTAAGTATGAAAAAAACAAACCATTACAATCCCTATGCGTGGATTTTGGGAGAACCGACGATCGGAGAAGATACCTGGATCGGAGCGTTCACCCTTATCGACGCGAAACACGCGAAATTAATGATCGGAAAGGGCTGCAATATCTCAACCGGCGCGCAAATCATTACTCATTCAACCGTTCACCGCTGCATCAGTGAAGGGAAATATACTACCATTGATTCTGCTGATACCGTTATTGAAGATTTTTGTTTTATCGGATCCAACGCAGTCGTTATGATGGGTTGCCGCATCGGACACCACAGTGTGATAGGTGCCGGATGTGTTGTCACCGAAAACACGATAATTCCTCCCTACTCCATCGTTGCCGGAGTACCGGGAAAAATAGTCGGCTCGGCAAAAAAATATGATTCCAGTTGCTAAACCAGAAATGACGGAAGATGACGCCCAGGCAGTTGCCGATACTATCCGTTCAGGCTGGATTCTTCAGGGGCCAAAAGTTGA
This sequence comes from uncultured Gammaproteobacteria bacterium, assembly GCA_964355625.1. Lineage (GTDB taxonomy): Bacteria > Patescibacteriota > Microgenomatia > UBA10105 > UBA927 > CAYHEJ01. The sequence goes on along the minus strand of CAYHEJ010000031.1, from coordinate 2,103 downwards.
AGCGTTTGAAAAACTTCTTGGTAATTATATTGGTGCAGGTCACGCTGTCGCCACATCATCCTGCACCACTGCCATGCAATTGGGATTCATTGCCTCGGGGATCGGATCCGGAGATGAAGTCATCGTGCCTTCCTTGAGTTTTATTGCAAGCGCCAACTCTATTGTCCACGCCGGCGCCACCCCGGTATTTGCGGATATTGATAAACTCACGTACAACATTGATCCTGTTGACGTAGAACACAAAATCACCAAGAAGACGCGGGCAATTCATGCTGTCCACCAGATAGGACTTGCTGCAGACATGGATACACTCATAAAAATTGCCAGAGCACATAAGTTACTCATATTTGAAGATGCGGCCTGTGGATTAGGTGCAAAAATAAATGGCCGACACGTGGGAACATACGGAGCCTGGAGTGCATTTTCTTTTCATCCAAGAAAAGCAATTACAACTGCCGAAGGAGGAATTCTGGCTACCAATTCCGAGTCACTTGCAAACAAAGTCCGCATGCTTCGCGCGCACGGGGCATCAATTGACGTCAATAAAAATCACGAAAGTAAAAAAGTACTTTTTGGATCCTACCCAATCGTGGGCCACAACTATCGCATGAGCGACATCCATGCATCTCTGGGAATTTCACAATTTACCAGGATAACTACGCTTCTTGCTGTGCGCCTCAAGCTTGCCAACTGCTACAATGAAGCATTCAAGAATAATCCCATGATACAAATTCCGTTTGTTCCGGCGGGTTACTATCATACATTCCAATCCTACATGATCCGGTTACGGGACGGTGAACGTATTCGAAATACCGTCATGCAGAAATTGCTTGATGAGGGAATTGCTACCCGTCCCGGAGTCATGGCCAGCCACCTGGAACCGCCATATCGAAAACTATATCCCAAACTCAGCCTTCCGGTCACTGAAATTGCCGCTGCCCAAACCATCATCCTCCCCCTCTTCCCGCAGATGACTGAAAAGGAACAAGAGTACGTGATTGATCAATTGAAAAAAATTCTCAGTCAGATATGAAAAAATTAGGCTTTAATAAACAATTACTTGCTTTACTGATATTTTTTATCATTCAGTTAACAGCGTTTTTCGTAATCACATTCCGACCTATTAGTATAACGCCCCCGGGTCATACATATCTGTTCACTGCAAAAAGCTACATGTACCCCATATTTCTTTACCCAAATCACATTCTTCAGGCAAAAAATGGCGCATGGGGTATCAAAGATACGCATACAACACAACCGCAGGGACGTACCTATTCAGTGTGGTTTTTTGTACTAGCAGGTAAATTATCTAACCTCTTCCATCTCGAACCGGTACAGATGTTTATACTCCTCCAGCTGTCAGGTGGGATTGCTGTATTTATTGCCACATATATATTTATTCGTACACTCTTGCCGCCAAAATACCAAATGCCTGCCATATTTTTTTCACTTATGTTTGAAATAAGCCCGTTATCTTTAACATCACTCACTCCGGTATTGCCGGGGTTTATTACTCCACTTCGCAACTTTGGCCTTCCGCATCATGCATGGGGGGAAGCATTAGGACTTTTATCTTTACTGTTTCTCATTCGAAAAAATGGTATCGGATTATTTATCTCTACCCTCCTAAGCACTGTGTTTCTGCCCCCTGTCATGATTACGCTCGGTCTGTCTGTGTATCCAGTTTTGTTTATATGGGCACTCTGGAAAAAAAACGTAAAAAAAACTATTCCACTTCTCTGTGTAAGTGGTTTTGCTGTAATCATTGTCGGATTACAAACAAAACTCGCATTTAGTGCAGCAGGTTATCCGTGGAGCGCATGGTCGCTCATCGAAAAATCCTGGTGGAAAAGTTCCGATGCAGTATATCTTTATGCACAATCATTAACTCTCTATATTCCGTTTTTTATTCTCCTGGCAATAACTTCTCTGTATCGCTGGAAGTCGTGGCCTGAATCAGTAAAAATTATCGTACTCGTACTATCCTCTTGGGTTGTCATGCCGCTTCTCTATATACCCATAAGTGATAGAAATTTCTTTCCGGTCGCCAACATGCGCTTATTGCATGGCGACCTTTATATAGCCGCAGGAATTCTTTCGGCA
>CAYHEJ010000030.1:0-7766 GCA_964355625.1 uncultured Gammaproteobacteria bacterium | reverse complement strand
GTCTCGTTGCAATAAATTTTCAATCCGAAAACATGAGGGTTACCCCAAACAAACGGAAATGAATCGCAATTACCTCCATCTGCTCCGTAATGAAATCCTATATCACATTTTTCTTGAGAGCTTCTGCTGATTTTATCTTCAAGCCGTTCTACGGAAATTGTAGGGCAGGTCGGATTATTCGGCATGTCAATAATATACGTAAATCCACCTTTAAGAGCAGCACGACTCCCGCTTATAAAATCTTCTTTATAGGTAGCACCCGGATCCCGGAGATGGACATGAATATCAATAAATCCTGGAAAACGTTGTAAAGACATACGACTATTTTATTAAAACGAGCGACAAAAGGGCCATGCGAACATACATTCCATTGGGCATCTGATGACGGATATAAAGAGCCCGCGGGTCATCATCTATGTCAGTCGTAATTTCACCAATTCTTGGGAATGGATGCATGAGAATCGCTGTTTTTTTGCATAAATCCATAGTATCTTTCGTGATGACATATCGATGCTTTAAACGTTCGTATACGTCCAGATCACGAAATCGTTCTTTCTGGACCCGTGTAACATACAGTACGTCAGTGCTTGCCAGTGCTTCATTGAGATGTTCTGTTTCTTGTGTCGTAATCCCTTTTTGTTTGAGCATCGATACCATCTCAGACGGCATGCGCAGTTCTCCCGGGGCTACAAAATTTACGCGTTTCGGTTTGTACAGAGACAGTAGCGTTGTCAGCGAATGGACCGTTCTTCCGTTGAGTAAATCTCCGACGAGAGTGATCGTTATATCATTCACAGACCCAAAGTGATCGGATATAGTAAAAAAATCTAAAAGCGCTTGTGTGGGATGTTCGCCATTGCCGTCACCGGCATTGATAATCGGTATTTCACTAACATCAGCTGCAGTCTTTGCTGCACCGACTTGCGGGTGCCTGATAACCACGACGTCCGAGTAGCTCGCAAATGTTTGTACGGTATCAGAAAGCGTCTCGCCTTTTGCAACTGATGAGTAGACCACGCCTTGTAGAGGAATAAATCCCCCACCCAGCCTCTGCATCGCCGCGACAAATGATCCGAAAGTGCGGCTTGAGGGTTCATAAAAAAGAGCGGTCATGATTCTACCCCGAAGTATATCTGAGGCTCCTTTTGAATGCACCAACTCCCGCATTTCACCCGTACGTTTCATAATAAATTCAACCTCATCTTTTGTGAATTGTCCGGCACTCAATATATCCCGTGCGTAGAATGTATTTTTTTTCATATGCCTCCTATTGGTTATACTCTCTCCATGATAATATTTCCATGGTTGCAACACTATAGCGATGCATCGACTCTACAAATAGCCTTGCTGACTCAGCATTGGTAAATATAGGAATGCCTAAATCTATCGACATCCGACGCATCTGGTAGCCGTCGCTTAATCCCTTTTCGACGACGGAAGTTTGTGCATCGGTAAAGCGTTCAGGCAATACGACTGAAAACCCGATTTTTTTATCTTTCAGAAGATCAACATAATTTGGGTGCACTCCTTCATACAATTTACCGACTCGTATAGAATCAAGACCTCCATTTTGTAAAAAATCGTGAGTTCCGGATGTGGCAAATAATATATAACCCATTTTTTCAAGCAATCGTGCGGTTGTTAAAAAACTTTCTTTACCACCAGTGCCTCCGAGGCTCAAAAATACGCTACGGCGATCCGGATAATGCGTCCCCGTCGCAAAAAGTGCTTTCAGATATGCTTCATAGATATCTTTTCCAAACGCCGCCACTTCACCCGTCGAACTCATCTCTACCCTCAGTACCGGATCAGCCCCCCGCAGTCTCCGAAATGAAAACTGAGGAACTTTCACTGCCACATGATTCAATTTCGGGACATCAACAGCGCTAACTGATTTTTTAAGAACCACTTCTGTTGCTAGTGCAATAAAATTGTAGTTCACGGTCTTGCTCACAAACGGAAAACTACGGCTTGCCCTTAGGTTGCACTCTATAACATAGGGTTTCCCCTCAAAAATAAGAAACTGGATATTAAACGGTCCATTTACTCCAAGAGTCTTTACTATCCTTGCCGCTTGCTCTGTTATCGTTGTCTGCAGTTCCGAGGTAAGTGAATACGGCGGCAACACAAGTGTGGCATCGCCTGAATGTACTCCGCCCTTCTCTACATGCTCTGAAAGAGCCGAAACCAGCATCTTCCCGGCCTTGGCTACACCATCCAAATCACATTCGGTAGCTCCTTGTAAAAACTTTGACATGACGAGCGAGTATTGTCCCGCATTTTCTCCTAAATCTTCCAGATATTGTGTAAGTTGTACCGCAGTTTCGATGACAAGCATTGCTTTACCCGATAGCACAAAAGACGGCCGAATGAGTATAGGGTATCCGATTATTTTAGCCTCTTGTATCGATTGGGATACCGAGTGGGCTTCACTCCACTGAGGTTGAGCAATATGCAGCGTATCAAGAAGCTTGCTGAATGTTCTCCTATCTTCAGCTTTTGTAATTGTTTTTGCATCCGAACCCAACAGTGGGATACCCTGTGCATCAAGTAATGGAGCGAGATTATTGGGTATTTGTCCGCCGACAGAAACGATGAACGGAGATCTTTCAATGTCGTAGATATCCAACACCCGCTCGAGAGTCAACTCTTCAAAATAAAGATAATCGCTCGCATCATAATCCGTTGAAACGGTTTCCGGGTTGCAATTTATCATCACGGTCCTCTTACCGTATTTTTTGAGAGTGATAGACGTATTAACGGCACACCAATCAAACTCGACGGACGTACCGATTGAATACGGGCCACCACCGAGAACAATAACTTTGTCTTCTTTGGAATCAGGAACATAGTCTGAAACATATCCTCCGTACGTCATAAATAAATAATTTGTCTGTGCCGGAAATTCTCCTGCCATTGTATCGATATGTTTAACGACAGGAATAATACCTTCCTTCATTCTTTTTTGACGGACATCAATCTCACGGATTTTTTTTACATGTGCGATTTGTCTATCGGAGAAACCCTGCCTCTTGGCGTCAGATAGCACTTCATACGTCAAAGATCTGCACGTGCGTAACTTGTTGTAAGTTTTAACAATACGTGCAAGCGAATATAGAAACCACGGATCAATTCCGGTTAGAGAATAAATTTCATCTACGGTAATACCGCGGGCTAAAGCCGCAGCGATAACGAAAAGCCGTTTAACATCAGGCTCTTTAAGCCTTCTTCTCAATTCACCCGAACTTTTACCCATTTCGCGCTCATCGACAATTCCCTGATACTCCTGATTCAACATGCGTACGGCTTTCTGGAGAGCTTCTTTGAATGTCCGGGCAATGCTCATAACCTCACCCACACTTTTCATTTCACTGCCTATGTGAAGATCGACATTGGTATATTTATCCAAATCCCAGCGGGGAATTTTTACCACGACGTAGTCAAGCGACGGTTCAAAAAATGCTGATGTTGTTTTGGTTACAGAATTTTTTAACTCAGGCAGAGTTCTACCGAGGGCAAGCTTTGCTGCAATATAAGCAAGCGGATACCCTGTGGCTTTCGAAGCAAGCGCGCTGGAACGGGATAAACGTGCATTAACTTCAATAATCCGATATTCACCATTTTTCGGATTGACTGCGTATTGAATATTACATTCGCCTACAATCTTTAGCTCCCGTATACAGTCGATAGCGATCTGCCGCAGACGGAAATATTCCTCATCTGTGAGTGTTTGAGAAGGTGCAATGACAATTGATTCACCTGTGTGAATACCAACGGGATCGAAATTTTCCATATTACAAACCGTTATACAGTTATCTGCCGAATCACGAACCACTTCATACTCAATCTCTTTCCACCCATAAAGACATTCTTCTATAATGACCTGTTGGGAGGTCGCAAACGCATTTACAAGTAATGTACTCAAAATATTTGAGTCGTTTGCGACTCCGCTTCCAGTACCTCCGAGAGCGTATCCTGTTCGAAGCATCACCGGATAACCTAATTTTCGAGCGATCGTCAATCCCTCTTCTAAACTATGGGCTATGTTCCCTTTAGCGGTTTTAAGTCCGATAGAGCTGAGTCTTCTGGTAAAAAGTTCTCTATCTTCAGTATCAATGACTGCTTCAATTGGAGTTCCAAGAATGTCAACGTGAAATTTATTCAGTATCCCTAACTTGAAAAGTTCAATGCCGCAATTAAGAGCCGTTTGCCCTCCAAAAGATAGAAGTATCCCGTCCGGACGTTCTTTTTCTATCACTCTACTGACAAATTCGGCGGTCACCGGCAAAAAATATATTTCATCTGCAAGCCCTTCGGACGTCTGAATCGTCGCAATATTTGGATTCACGAGAATAACATTCTTTCCTTCTTCCTTCAAAGCTTTTATGGCTTGAGTACCTGAGTAATCAAACTCTCCAGCTTCACCTATTTTCAGGGCTCCCGATCCTAATATGAGTATTTTTTGTATTCTTTTCATTTTTTGAGTAAGGAAAATATCCATTTTGTATCAAATGGCCCAGGGTTTCCCTCCGGATGAAATTGCGTGCTCCATATCCTGACATCCTGATTATGCAAACCTTCATTGGTTTGATCATTCAGATTCACAAACCACTCGGAAAGTCTTTTTGGTATAGTTTTCCGGTCCACGGCATACCCATGATTTTGCGATGTAATGTAGGCTTTGTTGGTCGAAAGATCTAAAACCGGTTGGTTGAGCCCTCTATGGCCGTAGGAAAGTTTATACGTATCAGCCCCCGCAGCAAGAGCTAATAGTTGATGACCCAAACATACTCCCAAAAATGGAATACCTGCATTCAATACATGAGCTACATGTTCTATCGTGGCTCCACAAGCCTTTGGATCTCCAGGACCATTCGAACATACCACGCCATCAATGTCTCTATAAGATAAAGGATCAGTATTCCAGGGAATTCTGATAATTTCGTAACCACAATCAAGCAGTACGCGAAGAATCCCGTGTTTGACTCCGCAATCAATAAGAACTATTCGTTTTCCACATGGTTTTATAGGTTTATATTCTATCGTTTTGGTAATACTTGCTTTTGGCACGAGATTTTCAAGCACCGACTGATCCCAGACAAATTTTTTTTGGTTTGAAATCATCCCGCGCATAACCCCTTTTTCTCTGATTTTCAGCGTTAACGCACGCGTGTCAATATGGGAAATTGCCGGAATTTTCTGCATTTTCAACCACGAAGAGAGGGGCGTTTCCAGTTGGTAATGTGAGGGTGTTTCAAGACACGAAGAAACTATCACACCCTGCACCCAGGAGCGTTCGGATTCAAAATTCGCCATCAGATGCGTATCCTGATACATGGGCTTTGGTACACCATAATTGCCCAATAACGGATAGGTAAATACCAAAATTTGCCCCGCAAACGACGGATCCGTCAAACTCTGTGGGTATCCGGTCATGCCGGTAGAAAAAACTACTTCACCGCATGTTGATCCATCAAACCCAATACTTTCTCCTTCAATCCGTTCTCCATCTTCCAGATGTAAATACGTCTTTAGCATTTAATTTACGGACGGAACCCCGATACGTCTATTTTTTCGCCTATACACTTTAAGCTCCAACAGTGAACGCCTAAGGAGGGCCTGAGCCTCTGCTAATTCTTCTCCCCCAGAACTCCCGGCGATGACGGATTTTGCGGATTCGTGAGCCTTTTTAATTTCTGATTCGTTCAGCTCTTCTGCGTGAACCGCTCGGGACACCAGGATAGAAACTTTATTTTTCGAAACTTCCATGAATCCGCCGCCAATAGCAAGAAAAAATTCTTTTGATTCGTTTGTAATTTTGATCTCTCCGTCACCCAAAGCTGAGAATAACGGTTCGTGATGAGCAAGCACTCCTATGGCACCGCTATTCGTAGGAACAGTCACACTATCTACTTCTTCGGCAAATGCCTGTCTCTGAGGGGTGATTATCTCTAGTAAAAATTTCACGATTCTATTTCACCTCGTCTATTCCGCCGACCATATAAAATGCTTGTTCGGGCTTACTATCATGTACACCATCAAGAATTTCTTTAAATCCGCGTACTGTCTCTTTCAAAGTCACATATTTCCCTTCCTTGGCGGTAAATGCTTCCGCGACAAACATAGGTTGTGTCAAAAATCGTTGAATTTTACGGGCCCTTGAAACCGCCAACTTATCTTCATCGCTTAATTCCTCCATTCCCAAAATAGCAATAATATCCTGCAAATCTTTGTATCTTTGAAGAACTCGTTGAACACCGCGGGCAACCGCATAATGTTCCTCCCCGACGATACCCGGCTCTAATATCCTGGAATTAGAAGACAGCGGATCCACGGCTGGAAAGAGTCCTTGTTCGGCGATAGACCTCTCAAGAGATATCGAGCTATCCAAATGCGCAAATGTCGCAACCGGTGCAGGGTCAGTGTAATCATCCGCAGGTACGTAAACTGCCTGAACAGAAGTAATAGACCCCTTCTTTGTGGATGTAATCCGCTCTTGAAGAGCTCCCATTTCGGAAGCCAAAGTCGGCTGATATCCGACCGCTGAGGGGATTCTGCCTAACAGTGCTGATACTTCGCTTCCGGCCTGGGCAAAACGGAATATATTATCTATAAATAGTAGTACGTCCTGCCCCTCTTCGTCACGGAAATACTCAGCCATCGTCAACCCTGTAAGCGCCACACGCAAACGCGCTCCGGGAGGTTCATTCATCTGGCCAAACACCATGGCGGTTTTTTCTATAACTCCGGATTCTTTCATTTCCCGCCACAAATCATTGCCCTCGCGGGATCGCTCGCCGACACCCGCAAATACAGAAACACCGCCATGCACCTCTGCGACATTATGGATAAGTTCCTGTATAGTCACTGTTTTCCCGACGCCGGCCCCTCCAAAGATAGCGACTTTTCCTCCTTTTACAAAAGGAGCGATAAGATCGAGAACTTTGATACCGGTCTCCAAAATTTCCTGTTTTGGACTTTGGTCAACGAAAAGCGGCGCTGATCGATGAATTGGATAGCGTTTTGTCCCTTCCAGTTGTGCTTTCCCATCAATCGCTTCTCCCACTACATTAAAAATGCGGCCTAATGTCTTTTTACCCACCGGCACAGAAATTGGCTTGCCTGTCGCTGTCACCGTATCGCCCCGTTTTAATCCATCAGTAGGTCCCAACGCCACAGCTTTCACTCTATCGTCACCCAAGTGCGACGCCACCTCAAGTACCATTGTGCCGGACGCCACAAATGGACTCGCTACAAGAAGCGCCTCATAGAGAGCCGGTACATTCCCCTCCGGAAACTGCACGTCAACGACAACACCGATAATCTGAACAATGATGCCTTGCATAGTTTTCGCTCCTTTTGATATTTTTTCAATTTTTTTCATACTGAAATTGTCATGGTCGCAGTTATAAGATCTGTAATTTCATAGGTTATTTTCTCCTGTCGGGCCTTGTTATAGATAAGCGTCAAGTCATCCATGAGAGAAAGTGCGTTGTCCGTCGCGTTACGCATGGCTACCATCCGTGCAGAGTGTTCGCTGGCTTCTGCTTCTAGCACAGCATCGCGAAACTGATTTTCCAAATAATGAGGAAGAAGCGACTCAAAAACCTCATCAACACTTGGTTCAATTAAAAATTCTCCGCTCGTCGCGGCAACCGAAACACCAAGGGATTCTATCGACAATGGTAAAATTGTTTTTTTCTTCGGAACCTGTTTAACGACATTGATAAAATCGTTGTACACCAAGTCAACCGCATCAAAACGTC